>CALLLY010000285.1 GCA_938008205.1 uncultured Granulosicoccaceae bacterium | reverse complement strand
GGTGCATGGCAGTACCGAATACTTTACGCTGGAAAACGGCGGTAATATTGTCAATGTGGCATTTGTTGAAGTGCCGGAAGGCGTTGTGGTTATCGATACCGGGCCTTCAAAAAGATACGGGGAAGCGCTTAAAGCATTAATTGAAAGCACAGTTCCCGGTAAGCCTGTTCTTCGGGTCTATAACACCCACCATCACCCCGATCACTTCCTGGGCAATCAGGGTTTTGACTCTGCGGTTCTCGCGACCACGCAACAAGTCATCGACAATATAATCGCGGAAGGGGACGGCTTTACCGACAACATGTACCGCCTTGTCGGTGACTGGATGCGTGGCACTGCGTCTGTTGCGCCAACTATCGCCCTGGAAGCGGATATAGAAGAAATCGGTGGCAGACAGTTTTCATTGCAATATCTGAGCGGCCATACCAGCTCCGATCTGGTAATCAGAGACGATGAAACAGGGGTTGTGTACACCGGTGATCTGGCTTTTCTCAACCGGGCGCCAACCACTCCGCACGCCAATATCGAAGCGTGGCAAAGTGCCATTGTGCAACTGGATCAGCTCGATCGGGAGTTGCTTCTGCCCGGGCATGGCAGGATCGACAAAGCCAGTGAGTCACTGCAGCAAACCGCCGATTACCTCGATTGGCTTTCCGGCACCATTTCGAAGTATGCGTCTCGCGGGTACACCATGAACGAGGCCATGTCTCAACCGATCCCAGCGCGTTTTGCGTCGCTCGATGTTGTCGAAACCGAATTCAAACGATCAGTGGTGCATTTGTATCTGCAAATGGAAGACGAACTGATGCCGCTAATTGAGCCAAAATAGATCGCTTTCCAGGCACTTGCGGTACATCTCGCGACGACAAAACAACGAAGAAAGAAAAAATGAAATCCGAATAAAGGTTCGGTAGACTGCTCTGGCGCAGTAACTTAATACTTACCTGAACGCTTGGGGGATTTCTCTTGAAAAAAAACCATAAAATGCTCGCTGTCGCCGCTGCACTTGCTGTGACGCTGGGTACGACTACCGCTGCCAGGGCTGACGGCCACGCCGTTGGCATCGACGACATCGTCGGGGATCAGGCCAGCACCGGAGATATCGTCTCTTACGGTCTTGGCCCAAGAGGGCAACGCTACAGTCCGCTCACTTCCATCAATAAAGACAACATCAAAAACCTGTTTCCTGTGTGGTCGTTTTCCTTCGGTGGAGAAAAGCAGCGCGGGCAGGAATCGCAGCCACTGATCAAAGACGGTGTGATGTATGTAACCGGTTCCTACAGCCGCATGTGGGCGATCGATATCGCCACCGGCGAAGAACTCTGGCAATACGACGCACGTCTGCCGGAAGGGATTCTTCCCTGCTGTGACGTCGTCAACCGTGGTGCCGCCATCCTTGGAGACAAAGTGTTCTTCGGAACGCTGGACGCCAAAATTGTCGCCCTCGATGCGAAAACCGGCAAAGTGGTGTGGCGCAAGAAAATTGCTGATTTCGAAGCAGGATATTCTTACACCGCTGCACCTCTGATTGTACCTACCGAAGCACACGGCCCGCTGATCCTGACCGGTAACTCCGGTGGTGAATTCGGGATTGTCGGTCAGGTTGATGCCCGCAACCCTGAAACCGGTGAACTGGTGTGGAGCCGTCCGGTAATTGAAGGGCATATGGGTACACTGAATGGCGAAGAGTCCACCATGACTGGAACCAGAAATGAGTCGTGGCCGGGTGATATGTGGAAAAACGGCGGCGGCGCTCCGTGGCTCGGTGGTACCTACGACCCCGACACCAAGCTTGCCTATTTTGGCACCGGTAACCCCGCACCGTGGAACTCTTACCTGCGTAAGGGTGACAACAAGTGGACTTCCTCTCGAATTGCAATCAACCCGGAAAACGGCGAGATCGAATGGGGCTTCCAGACCACGCCTCATGATGGCTGGGACTACGATGGCGTGAACGAATTTGTTGCTTTCGATATGGAAAAAGATGGCAAGACCATCCAGGCTGGAGCCACTGCAGACAGAAACGGTTTTTTCTACGTTCTCGATCGCACCAATGGTGACTTCGTATCAGCATCACCGTTCGTTAAGAACATCACCTGGGCTAAAGGTATCGATGAAAACGGTCGTCCGATTCTCGATCCTGAAAATCGTCCAGGTGATCCGGCAGAGTCTGCTGATGGCAAGAAAGGTAAGTCCGTCTTTTCCATCCCGAGTTTCCTCGGCGGTAAAAACTGGATGCCAATGGCCTACTCACAGGACACCAAGCTTTTCTATATCCCTTCTAATGAATGGGGCATGGATATCTGGAATGAGCCTGTCACCTACAAAAAAGGTGCGGCCTATCTGGGGTCCGGCTTTACCATCAAGCCAATCTTCGACGATTACATCGGTTCTTTGAAAGCGGTGGACCCGGTGTCGGGAGATATAAAATGGGAATACAAAAACAAAGCGCCATTGTGGGGCGGCGTACTGACCACAGCCAGTGGCCTGGTATTCACCGGCACACCGGAAGGGTTCCTGAAAGCGTTTGACGCAGCCACCGGTGAAGAGCTGTGGAAATTCCAGACGGGTACCGGCATTGTTTCATCGCCAGTTACGTGGGAGCAGGATGGCGAACAGTGGATCGCTATTGTTGCAGGCTGGGGCGGCGCTGTACCACTCTGGGGTGGTGAAGTGGCCAAGTTCGTCAGCTACCTGAACCAGGGTGGGTCTGTCTGGACTTTTAAAATTCCAGAGCAACTTGCCTCCAAGTAAAAATCTCATCAGAGATTAAGTAAGCAGTAACAAAAAGCGGCAACTTCGGTTGCCGCTTTTTTTTATCTCCTCTCCTTGTAATTTGCCCTGAGTCTGCTGCTGCATACACTTAAGCGGCACTTCGATGACAAGGCGTTTCCTCTGCACATTCATATCATTGGTATCTGTGGCACTTTTATGGGTGGCGTTGCGCAACTGGCAACATCACTGGGTCATCAGGTTACCGGGTCTGATGCCAATGTTTATCCACCTATGGATCAACAGCTGCGAAGTACCGGCATTGAACTCATGGAAGGGTATAGCGCTGCTAACCTGAGCGGTAAACCGGATCTAGTGGTCATCGGTAATGCGCTGTCGCGTGGCAACGAAGAAGTAGAGGCTGTACTACAGCAAGGCTATCGCTATACATCGGGTGCTCAATGGTTGTGCGAACACTTCTTATTCGGGCGCTGGGTGGTCGCAGTTGCCGGTACGCATGGTAAAACCACCACAGCGAGTATGGTTGCGTGGATACTTGAATATGCCGGTTTGGAGCCCGGATTTTTAATTGGTGGCGTACCGAAGAATTTTGGTTGTTCTGCGCGCGCTGGCGGTGGCAGCTTTTTTGTCGTTGAAGCCGATGAGTACGACACGGCGTTTTTCGATAAGCGGTCAAAGTTTGTCCACTATCACCCACGCACCGCTGTGTTAAACAATCTGGAGTTTGATCATGCCGATATCTTTGAAGATCTGGCAGCAATAAAAAAGCAATTTCATCATCTGGTTCGCACGGTGCCGGGTGGCGGATTACTGGTGGTGAATGATGACGATCAAAATCTGCAGGATGTCCTTGCTATGGGGTGCTGGAGTGGCGTCGAGCGTTTTTCAGCCAGGGCTGCTTCAGCGGATTGGCACTACACCGGATCTACCATCACCACTCCTGATCACCGCTCACTGGTGCTTTCAGGCCAGACAGCGCTTTGTGGAGCGCACAATGTGTCAAACGCCTGCGCCGCCATTGCGGCAGCCCGACACGCCGGTGTTCCGGTGGCGGTATCGGCGGATGCTCTGCAGCAATTTGATGGCGTGAAACGCCGCCTTGAGCATCTTGGTACGGCGGCCGGTGTGGCGGTATACGACGACTTTGCACACCACCCGACCGAGATAGCGGCTACTTTGCAGGCACTCAGGCCCCGGGTGGCAAACCACGGCAGGTTGATCGCGCTGGTAGATTTTCGCTCCAACAGTATGGTGGCTGGCACGCATCTTGAGAACACAGGCGTCGCGCTCGAAATGGCCGATCATGTCTTGCTGCACAACGCCCGACCCGACCTTCTGGATCTGAATCCGCTGTGTCAGGAAGTCAGTATTCCCGCTGAGGCTTTTACCACTGTGGAAAGCCTGATTATTCGGCTGGGATCGCTTCTAAAGCCGGATGATGTGGTGGTTTGTATGTCAAATGGGTCATTTGGGGCTATACACGGTCAAATATTGACTATGCTTAATGAATAGTTGACTCAGTCTCGCTTAGTCTGGGTCAAGGTGATCATTAAATTTGGCCGCAACCGCGGTTTCTCTTTGTAAAACAGATGAAGAAGAGATGGGGACAGAAATTAACTCCACAGCACAATTAGACTTCGAGGTTCCGGCCAAAGTCGGCAAGTATCAACTGCTTGATCGTATTGGCAGCGGTACCTGCGGCATTGTATACCGGGCCTATGATGCGATCTTGTCACGGGATGTGGCTTTAAAGGTGTCGCAGGCAGGGGGTCTGGATCAGACGGGTAAAACACCGGCGGCGCAAAAAGCGTTTATCACAGAAACCTTGTCGGCAGGTCGGCTGACTCATCCCAACATCGTCACCGTGTACGAAGCCGGGGTCGATGGTCCGCTCAACTACATAGCCATGGAATACGTTGAAGGCACCTCGTTGAAAACCTACGGTCGGGGCCAGGCGCAACTGCCGCCATACCGGGTGGTGAATATCATTGCCGAGGTTGCCGAAGCCATCGACTTCTCCCACAAGATGGGTATTGTTCATCGCGATATTAAGCCGGCCAACATTATGGTGGCCATTGATGGTTCAGTCCGACTACTCGACTTTGGCATCGCGGTCAGTACTTCCGCTGAGGAAAGCAAGGGACGGCAAGCGCTGGGCACACCGAACTACATGTCACCAGAGCAGGTGGTTGGTAAAGACCTGGGTCCGCGTAGCGATATCTATTCGCTGGGTGCGGTAATGTTCGAGATGCTTACGGGTCAACAGTTGTTTAAAGCTCAGGAAGTCAAAGAGCTGTTTCGCGCAGTGATAAAAGATGCTGCACCGCCATTGCGATCTATCCGACCGGACCTGCCAAGAGAACTGGAGCTGGTGGTTGCGCGTTGTTTGTCCAAAAATCCGCGTCAACGATATTCAAGCGGTTCAGATCTGGCCGAAGCATTGCGACAGGTTGCCGACAAAATGTCACCACCGGATCTGCTCTCACCTGAGCTCGAAAGCTGGATGCCGCTGATCCCGCAGTTGAAATTCTTCCAGGGGTTTAGCGCAAGAAAAATTGCACGCTTTACTTCTGTATGTAGTCTGGTTCGTTTCGAGGCAGGTAACACAGCACTGGCAAAAGACGCTATCGACAACCACCTTTATGTGATTCTTGAAGGGGTTGCCAGTACCAGTGATGGCAGTGGTCTCGGGTCGGTACTTGGTCCGGGTGAATGTTTTGGTGAGCCGGGTTTTGTTCGTGGTGACAAAAGCACCATCGAAATCAGTGTGATGACTGACATAGTTGCTCTGAAAGTGCATTCGAAAGATGTACATAAGTTGCCGGATGCCGATCAGCTTGCACACTACCAGATGATATCCAACAGTATTGCACAGCGTTCTTCAACATCAGATGAGTTGTTACTGGATCTGGCGTTGTAAGTCTCTGCAGTTACAAGGCAAATAAAAAAGGGTGCTATAAGCACCCTTTTTTGTGTCCTGCAAAAGTTAAAGAGGTTTAGGCAGCTTTATCTGCCAGCATCTTTCTTTCCCAGTCGATTGCAGTAGTCACAATGACATCCAGATCATCATGCTTTGGAGTCCATGACAACGTGTTGTGAATCTTATCGACGTTAGCAATAAGCTCTGGTGGATCACCGGCTCGTCTTGGCTCTTCAACAATTTTGATGGGTCCACCGATCACTTTCTGAACGGTATCGAGTACTTCTCGAACACTATAGCCATGACCATAACCACAGTTTAATCGAGTAGATTCACCGCCCTTGCGTAAGTAATCAAGTGCAGAGATATGTGCTGAAGCGAGATCAGCAACGTGAATATAGTCGCGAACACCAGTGCCATCGGAGGTTGGATAGTCAGTACCGAATACATAGATCTCGGGACGTTTTCCAACTGCCACTTCAGCGGCAACTTTCACAAGCAGGGTGGCTTTTTTGGTGGACTGACCGATTTGTCCATCCGGATCGCAGCCGGCCACGTTGAAGTAGCGAAGAATGACGTGTTTCATGTCGCATGCTTTGCCCAGGTCTTCGAGCATATACTCGGACATCAGCTTTGACATACCGTATGGATTAATCGGTGCGGTCGGTGATTCTTCAGAACACGGTTTGCCGTCACCAATGCCATAGGTTGCAGCGGTAGACGAGAAAATAAAGTTACTGACTCCATTGTTCTGGCAGCACTCCAGCAGGTTACGAGTGCTGGCAGTATTGTTGTCGTAGTACTTCAACGGGTTTTCCACCGACTCCGGCACAATGGTGTGCGCCGCAAAGTGCATTACGGTATCGATGTTGTGTTCTTTCATGATGCGATCAACCAGCTCGCGATCACCGGTTTTTCCGACAACCAGCTCGCCAAACAACACGCTCTGTTCAAAGCCCGTTGAAAGATCGTCCAGTACCACGATCTTTTCGCCTTGCTCGCCAAGTTGCTTGACAGTGTGGCTGCCTATATATCCGGCTCCGCCGGTTACCAGGATTGATTTCGACATATTCCGCCTCTTAAATGCGTTGTTACTAATTAACTGTAGATCTGCGCTTTTGAAATGCCGCATGCCAGACGTACTGACATTGTAGCGGTGTTCCAGCGCTATTTTGATGCAAACAATGTAAAGACCTGACGGATAAACAGAGTCTGTCAGGCGCTTTTTTCTGCCGATTGTCGCGCATTTAAGCATCTGCTGCACGGCTGGGGCATAATTCAGACGCAAGATATCGGCGTTGTCTAAAAAATGTTTAATGAGGCAGAGCATGGACCATGAATTCTGGCACAACGCCTGGGCTAAAAGTGAACAGCCCGGCTGGCAGCAGACCGAGGCTAACTCAGCGTTAGTCGCGCACTGGCGCGCGAGCCGTTCAACTGTGTTTGTGCCGCTATGCGGTCGCAGTCCCGATTTACAGTGGCTGCATAAGCAGGGGCACCAGGTGGTTGGCATAGACCTGAGTGAGGCTGCAATTCGTCGTTTTTTTGAAGATCGCTCGATTGCATTCGCGGTTGATGTTGTCGACGGATTTAAAGTCTACCGGGCAGATGGCTATACGCTTTACGCTGGCGACTATTTTTCTCTCACAGCAGGGCATCTGTCCGAAGTGCGTGATGTTTACGACCGTGCAGCGCTTGTTGCCATGCCCGAAAGCATGCGAGGGGGCTATGCACGCCATCTGCAGCATATTATCCCGGGAGGCGCTACGGTGTTTATGGTGTTGATCGACTACGATCAGTCGCTGATGAAAGGACCACCGTTCTCGGTGCCGGAATCGCAGGTGCGCCACTACTACAGTGAGCGCTACAACATTGAAATCCTGCAGCGTGATACCAGCCACATGAAACGTCGCGGTCTTGATCATCTGGTCGAGACGACCTATCGACTGACACCACAAAAGGCGTAACGTAACTTTGCGCGAATACCGTAATGGCACGGCCCTGCCGAAGCACCAAATCTGCTAACATGCACGGTTGTGCGGGATTTGGCAAAACAATCGCGATTCGCGACCAATATCATCGCAAGTGCTTGAAAAACGGCCGGTTTGACCTCATATTCAACTGGTTAAACGCGTGAACTTGAGGTGGTATGCCTGAAAAATTAAAAAAAGTGATCGGTGTGGTGTTGCTCGTGATGTCTGTTTCGGGCGTATCCTGCGGATCATTGCTCAACGCAGTCAGCAGTCACACTGCATCAGACGGTAGTCTGGTAGAACGCATCAAATGAGCGAACTCAAACGCGGCGGCGCACGCAAAATGAACTCGGACGACCACAACCGGCGATTACCGAGGCCCGGTGCCTGGTTGTTGTACCTGTTGCCACTGCCGATGCTGTTCGGCAGCCTGATTGCCTTGTTCAAAGACGGTAAAGCCTCAGTTGCAATCGGAGCCGGTGTGGCTTTCGCGATAGTGATGCTGGCAGCGACACTGGTACGCAAAGGTTCCGAGATTGAAGCGCAGGCGATGCGCCGAAAAATTGTTCGGCGTGCCAGCACTATCCCTTACAAACTGTTGGGTGCAATTACGCTGGGTGTCGGGATATGTATCGGTGCGAAGCTGGGTTCCGGTGAATCATTGTTTATGAGTCTGTTGCTGGGCGTTGTTGCAAGCCTTGGCTGTTTTATGGTTTACGGACGAGACCCGGCACGTACCGCTCCCGATGCACCCGCTATTGGGGTCACCTCGGAAGAGGTGCTGGAAATCCTTAATGAAGCGGACAACAAGATTCAGGCTATCGAAGCTGCACGTTCGCGTATTCACAATGTTGAACTGAAAGATCGCCTCAGTAATATCATAACCGGGGTGCGCGAGGTTATGGGTATTGTCGAAGAAGACCCGCGTGACTTGCGCAGGGCCAGGAAATTTTTACGGGTATATCTGGATGGTGCTCAGAGAGTCACGGAAGGTTATGCCGATTCTCATAAGTACGGCGAAAACAGCGAACTGGAAGATAACTTTCGCAACGTACTCACCACCATCGAGACGGTTATCGGTGAACAAAAACAAAAGCTGTCTGAGAACAACCTGACTGAACTTGATGTTCAGATCGAAGTGTTGCAACTACAGCTTGAAAAGGAAGGCGTGTAACCGCGATGCGTCTGCTAAATCATATTTTCGGGGAGAGAATAAATCATGTCTGAAACGAACGTTCAAACGACAGATGAGTCGTTGAAAGAAGAAGTAGAAAAACTCGATGCGATGTTAGCACCGGACCTCAAGTATGAAATGATCACCATAGAAACAGCGGGTAACGAAGATCGCGCGCGAATTGGTGAGTTAATGAGTGAAATTAATCTCAGTGATTCGAACAGCATTTTGTTCTATGGCAGTAAGGCACAGGAACGTTTGACAACGATCAGTGACAACATGCTCGAAGGCGTGCGCAACAAAGACGTTGGTCCGGCCGGTCAGGATTTAAACAATATGGTGACAGTGCTTCGCGGTTTTGATGTCACTGGTATGGATCCGAATAAAAAGCCGGGCTTTTTTGCACGATTGTTTGGTCGTGCTCGACCGGTAGTACAGTTTATTCAGGAGTATGAAAGTGTTCGCCGTCAGATAGACACTATTACAGACAATCTTGAAGATCATAAGACCAAGCTGCTGACTGACATCGCCGGTCTCGATAGACTCTACGATGCCAACCTTGAGTACTACCATACTCTCGAACTCTATATTGCTGCCGGTGAAGCACGGCTAAAGCAACTCGATGAAACCGATATTCCGGCACTGGTGGAAGCCGCACAAAACACTGACGATGTACTCAAAGCACAACAACTTCGCGATATGAGAACAGCACGAGATGATCTTGAGCGTCGCGTTCACGATTTAATGCTGACTCGTCAGGTCGCTATGCAAAGCCTGCCAAGCATCCGTATGGTGCAGGAGAATGACAAGGGCCTGGTGTCAAAAATCAACTCAACGCTGGTGAATACCGTGCCACTGTGGCGACAACAGCTGGCGCAAGCCGTTACCGTATTCCGTTCACAGGAAGCCAGTAAAAGTGTTAAGGCAGCAACCGATCTAACCAACGATCTGTTAGAGAAAAACGCGGAAACACTGCGTACTGCCAATCGCGAAGTTCGTGAACAGATAGAGCGTGGTGTATTTGATATAGAAGCCGTTAAACGTGCTAACGAAAATCTGATTGCCACTATCGAGGAAAGCCTGCAGATTGCCGATGAAGGCAAGCGCAAGCGCCGTGATGCAGAGCGCACGCTGGAACAACTCGAAAACGAACTCAAAACCAAACTCGTGTCTGCGAGTGCACATCAGCGCCAGACCGCCACAGGAGCTTAAATCATGGGCCTTTTTGATAAATTATTCGGTGAATTCATTGATATCATCGAATGGACCGATGATAGCAATGACACCATGGTGTATCGCTTCGAGCGCTATGGAAACGAAATAAAGTACGGTGCCAAGCTCACCGTCAGGGAAGGGCAGGCGGCTGTATTCGTCAATGAAGGCGAGGTTGCCGATGTGCTGAGCCCCGGTATGTACGAGCTTGAAACCCGCAATCTGCCGGTACTGTCTACCGTCATGAACTGGGATCACGGCTTTAGCAGCCCGTTTAAAGCCGAAGTTTATTTCGTCAACACCCGTCGCTTTGTCGATTTAAAGTGGGGCACCAAAAATCCGCTTATGATCCGTGATGCAGAGTTTGGTGCGGCACGTGTTCGAGCCTTTGGTACTTACGGTGTTCGCGTTGCTGATCCGCTCAGGTTTATGCGTGAAATCGTTGGTACCGATGGAAACTTTGGTGTCGATGAAATCAGTGATCAACTGCGCAACCTGATTACCTCACGCTTCTCATCCGCTGTGGGTGCTGCTGGCATACCTGTGTTGGATATGGCAGCCAACTATGAACAACTGGGTGATGTAATCGGCACGCGTATCGGTCCGGAGTTTGAAGAATATGGCCTTGAGCTTACTAAACTACTGGTTGAGAATATTTCCGTACCACCGGCGGTAGAAGAAGCACTTGATAAGCGCACAAGCGCCGGCATGGTGGGTAATCTCGATAAGTACATGACCTACCAGACCGGTGTTGCGCTTGAAGCTGGTGCCAGTGCACCGGGTGGTGCTGCAGGTGCCGGCATTGGCATGGGCGCAGGTCTGGCTATGGGTAATCAGATGGCAAACTCTATGGGCCAGCGCGAGGCACCTCGGCAGATTGCGCACGGTTCCGTGGCAGGTGGGGGTGCTGCGGCACTACCGCCGCCGTTGCCCGGTGCAAAGCAGTATCACATAGCTGTCGACGGCCACCCCACCGGTCCCTTCGATATGACTGCACTGCAGCAGCAGCAATCCAGTGGTGCCCTGACGTCGTCTTCTCTTGTATGGTCACCGGGTATGGAAGATTGGGTAGAAGCGTCGCAGGTGGATGATCTCGCTTCACTGTTTGTCTCGGTCGAGCCACCACCACTTCCGGTTCGGTAACTGTCTCGCACAACGTGTCAGATAAACCGCTCGACAGCAACTACGACAACCTGTTCGAAATAACAGCGCCGGATCAGGCGCCGAACGCCAATGATGAAACACGCTTCCCGTGCACGAATTGCGGGAGCGTTTTAACCTACGCGATTGGAACTGATGAACTGGAATGTAACCATTGTGGTGTACGCAATGCGATAGCCATTCCTGATGTTGTGGTCGAGGAGATCTCGTTGCCCAAAGGGCTCGAGAAACTCGAGAGAACCCGTAAACTTGGCAAGACAGAAAGTATTCTGAAGTGCCCTAACTGTGCAGCTGGTTTTAATCTCGATACCAACCTGCACGCCAGTGATTGTCCTTTTTGCGGTACCACGGTAGTGACATCTACCGGCGAAATTCATGAATTTTCACCGCAGGCTCTGTTGCCGTTTTCGATCACCGCAGATGAAGCTCACGAGGCTTACAGAAAGTGGATTAGTGGCAGATGGTTTGCGCCGTCAAAGCTCAAAAAGCATGCTCGTGAAGAATACGGATTAAATGGCATCTACATTCCTTACTGGACCTACGACAGTGACACGCTGACTGCCTACAGCGGTCAGCGTGGCGATGTGTATTATGTGCGTCAGAACGTCACAGTAATGGAAAACGGTCGCTATGTGCGCCGTTCGCGAATGGTACCCAAAGTCCGATGGACGCCGGTCCAGGGCAGTACAGACAGACACTTTGACGATGTGCTGATTGGCGCAACCCGCACGCTGCCTCGCAAGATAACAGACTGGCTGGAGCCATGGGATCTGGAAAATCTGGTGCCCTATACCGAAGACTACCTCAGTGGATTTCAAAGCGAGGTCTATCAGGTAGCGCTGGATGAAGGTTTTGGCCATGCGCAACAACTGATGAAACAAATTATTCGCGGTGATGTGCAACGTTCAATTGGTGGTGATCAACAGCGTATACAACGCATGCATACCAAGCACAGCGATACCACTTTTAAGCATGTGTTGTTGCCACTATGGACTGCGGCGTTTACTTTTCGCGGTAAAACCTATCGTTTTGTAGTGAATGGTCGCAACGGAAAAACCCGTGGAGAAAGGCCGTACAGTGTCATCAAAATAGCATTGGCCGGCGCTTGTGCTGCTGCGGTTATTATTACCGGTGTGGTAACCATGGACGCCGCCCAGGTGGGTAGTTACATCAGCGAGCGCCCAATCTATTTTCCCGGTGATCCGTTACGGTTCTAGCGATTGCTAGTGGTCCGCTTGATAAATAGGGTGATTAACTTTTCACAGTGACAGCCGTCAGTGCAAGGCGGAAAAGCGCAGGCATATAGGTCATACGTCGAGTTTTTCCAACGCAGCAATGGCGGCTGTAGCGAAGACAAAGTGTTACCTTATTTGTCAAGCGGCCCACTAGTTACTCGACAGCGCAATGAGTAAAACGCAGGTTAAAACAATCGCAGCGCTCATAAATTTGAAGCCCAGCTGCCGGTTACCCTCTTGTTGCGCCTGGTAAAGTTCCTTTAGTTGCAGTACTTCATATTCGGTTAAATGATCGCAGTGACGACAGCCTGGATGTTCAGCTGGGTTGAGCAGCTCGCATCGATCACACCGCTTAACTAAGTGCAGGCTCGGGCGCATAAACTCTACACGGAGACTTTAAATTCAGTGATAAGATCGTTGGCGATCTTTTCTATCTCTTTCTGTACCAGTTCCAGGTCTACAGATCTCTCGATGGTGAGTTGTGCGACGGCTTTAAACAGAGGTGCTGAAGACATCGGCGCATCGCTGCACTCTGTGGTGAGTTCTTCTACGTTGATATCAAATAGCGAAAGTGCCTGAGTGATGTCTTTGACGATTCCTTCACGGTTGGTACCAACCACCTCAAGTTCGGCCTGCCGATAGTCGAGCTTCTGAGTTATATCGGTTGAAACGGGTTTGATCAGCAGTTGCAGATTACTGTCGTTAAGTTTGTTGAGGTCTCTTAACAAAGCGGAATAATGTTGCTCGTCAACGTCGGCATGCAGGATACCGGCGAACTCTCCGGCAAGATTTGCCATACGGCTCGCCAGCCAGTTGGCTTTGTGTTGTTTCAGAATGCCGGATAGCTCGTTAACGATGCCGTGTCGATCCGGGCCTATAATCGTGAGCACAAAAGTTGTTTTCATGGGCGGTTCGTAGCGTTGCGGGATAACCCGGAAATGGTTCTGACTATAAATACTATCAGTATTGATAAACCGCCGGATCAGCAAATTTTCCTGCCGTTGGAACGCCTGTTTCATCCGCCTTATTCAGGTAGAATGCTCCGAAATAAGATAACCCCCGGAGCGTTTTCGCCATGGCCGCGCCAGTCACTGTTGTGGATCACCCGCTAATACAGCACAAGCTGACCCTGATGCGTCGAACAGAGGCATCGTCGTCAACCTTTCGCATGTTGCTAAAAGAAATCAGCCATCTGCTGGCCTATGAAGTGACCCGCGATCTGCCAGTGCGCGAGATAGAAATCGAAACGCCGATCACCAAAATGAAAGCGCCGGTTCTGGCGGGCAAAAAACTCTGTCTGGTCTCTATTCTGCGAGCCGGCAACGGTTTACTGGAAGGCATACTCGAACTGATTCCGTCTGCACGAGTCGGGCACATCGGACTTTACCGCGACCCTGAAACTCTCGAAGCCGTAGAGTACTACTACAAAATGCCCTCGGATCTGGATCAGCGCCTGGTGATCGCTGTCGACCCTATGCTCGCGACAGCCAACTCATCGGTTGCAGCGATTACCCGCCTAAAAGAAGGTGGCGCAAAAAACATCCGCTTTCTCTGTTTGCTGGCGGCTCCTGAAGGTGTTGAAATCTTTCAACGCGAACATCCCGACGTCCCTATCTATACTGCAGCAATTGACGAAAAGCTCAACGAGCACAGTTATATTGTTCCAGGCTTAGGGGATGCCGGCGACCGTATCTACGGCACGCGCTAAACTAAGTTGCGCCTACTGTGTTGCACCCGGATGAAAGATTCTCTGCCGTAAGCAGAGCTTATGGAGAGGCGGCGAGTAATACCTTTGCACAAGCACATTGCTGCGTCGTGGGTATTGGTGGTGTAGGTAGCTGGGTGGCCGAAGCGCTGGCCAGAAGTGGCATTGGTGCAATTACCCTGATCGACCACGACGACATCGCTATCAGCAACATTAACCGTCAGATACATGCATTAAGCGACACGCTTGAACGCTCAAAAGTTGAAGTGATGGCGGAGCGTATTGCTGCTATTAACCCGCGGTGTGAATGTATAGCGATAGATGACATGCTGGTGGCCAATAACATCGATAAATATATCGATACCCGCTTCCACTACGTGATTGACGCCATCGATACGGTTAAGTCCAAAGTGACTCTTATCTATCATTGTAAGCGTAATCGCATACCAGTGATTACTGTTGGCGGCGCTGGTGGCAGAACGGATCCCACCCGGATCGCGATCACCGATCTGAATAAAACCTCAAATGATGCGCTGGCATCCAGCGTGCGCAAAAGGCTTCGCTCAAAGTATGGCTGGAGCCGCAACCCGTCACGTCGATTCGGGGTGGAATGCGTTTATTCTGATCAGCAACCCCTGTATCCGCAAGGCGATGG
>CALLLY010000284.1 GCA_938008205.1 uncultured Granulosicoccaceae bacterium | reverse complement strand
AATGCGCCACAGATTCGGATTGCCGGGTACCTTGGCGCCTTGTGCAACACCGTAAGCGCAGTGACCATCGTAGGCTGGTGCATACTTTTCAGGGTTGGCAAGAAACAGATCGCGGTTCTCTTCTGAGGCAAACGCCCATTGTGCACCGTTGAACTCAGCGGTGATTTTGGAGCTGCCGGGTACCGCTTCTGACTGTTTTGTGCCTGGCTGTGATTGTTCAAGTGATCGAAACGCAACCACATCGTAGCCGCTGGCCGCGAATCCGCTTTCATCGATATATTGTGGTCCTGCAAATGCCAGAGAACTGGTCAGCAGAAGAGTCGCCATTGCTAGAGTTTTTTTCATGTTCCGGTCTCTGTTGGGGTTGTGTTGGTAAGAACACTCACGCGAGGGGAAGTTCCGGTTGTTATAAAATCGTTAGAGACTGGGAAATGGGAGGTGTTGCAACCGCGTCGATCATTGATTTTCCGGAGGCCGAAGGCCGGAGGTTAAGCCTCGCTCACGCGTCGGGTTTCCTGGTGCACCCAGCCAGGTTAATGATTTTTACAACGGCCTTTCAACAGGAGGTTCTCTGACAGCTCCTAGTTGTTAAGGCGCCGTTGTCGGACATTGGTTTGAGCCAGATTAAATCGTTGTTGATCTGCGCTTGATAGTGGCATCTCTTTCAGTGAGTAGAGCGCAGATTGCCGGGTGGTTTTTTCTTCTGTGGTGTTTTCCGCTATTGTCAGTAATCCGTTGATCACACTGTAGTCAGGGTTTGACACGCCTCGCAACGCTGATGCGGCGCGGGCGCGGACTTGTGGATGACTGTCGCTGAGCGCGGATACCAGAGTGTCTTTGCCGGTGTCTTTGTTCCATCGCCCGATCAGTGCAACGGAGTGGCTTCTGACGTTGTAATCGTTGTGGCTGGACAGCAGGGTAATGTTAGCCAGCAGAGTATCTCGTTGTGTGGCGGACGCTTTGCGTGCTGGAGTCGCAAGAACATTCATTGTCGAGACCAGTAGTTCCGGGTTGTTTTCACTGCCCAGAAGGTCAATGGCAATATCTCTTGCGCGGTCATTGTTAGGTTGCAGCCGGCTGAGTAAATCCAGTCCGATTTTTTGTGAAGCCGGGTCACCGGAGTAGGCGAGTTCTGCTGCGACGTCTATCACTTCGGGGCGATTGTGTTCTCCCAGTAGTGCCGCAAGCTGCAGTGCTCTTTTGGGGTTAGTGTTGTATCTGAATTCTTCAAGTAGCGATAGCAACAAGCCCGAATCACTGTGCAATTGCGATTGCAGTGCTGCGTACTCTTGATCGCTAAGTGGTTCCAGACCAACATTGTATGGATCTACCGCAGTTGTATCATTTGCTTGTAGATGGTCTGCCTGTAGATCGTTTTTTAGAGATTCCGCAGGTTGGAGGTTTGTGGTTACTGCGGTTGTTGACGGTGAAGCTGGTTCATTGTTCAACCTCTCCTCTAAGACTGAACTATCGCTTTGTGTTGGCTCAGCGCTCAGCGGCGTTGGTGCAGTGTTAAGCGGTTGTGAATCGCGCTGCAGAAACAGCCAACCGCCCGCCACAAGGGCGAGCGGTAGGACTAACAGTAAGGCTTTGGATTGCACAGACGGCTTCTAGTAAGGTGCGCCGCTGCCGAACTCAACAGCTTCAGCGCTGCCTGGTGTGCGTGCCATTTTCCAGCCAAGTGGTGTCAGGCCATCGAACTCTTTGTAGAACTGTACAACGTCCGAGTTACAACCTTCGATAGAGTAGCTGTCTGACGTGTTGGTGCTGGTGTCTGGAATGATGGCAATTTTGGAGAACAATGCGCCCCAGGTATCTGGTCCGACAATACCATCGACAAGCAAGCCGTTCGCTGTCTGGAACTCTCTTACGGAGGCAGCTGTGTTCGGGCCAAAGGCGCCATCAGCGAATACGTTGATGTCTGTTACTCCCTGATCAAAACTCTGACACCACAGAATGCGTTGCACACCTTGCGTGTAAGCACTGCGGGCATAAGTACCGAAGCGACGCAACACACAGTTGTCCTGCCATTCATCGTTAGCGGACGTTGCATCATCGCAGCGGTCGGCAGTTGGCTCTGGGTTGTTGGTGTTTTCGCCGCTGTCAGGGGTACCGTCTGTGGCATCGTTCGGATTGCCGCCAGTGGCAATTTCATCGCCGTCTGATATACCGTCGTTGTCACTGTCACTATCCAGTGGATCAGTGAAGTAGGTGTTCCATTCGTCGCCGTCACTGACACCGTCTGCATCTGAGTCTGCATTGTTGGGATCTGTGCTGATCGATTCTTCCAGAGAATCAGGCAGTCCGTCCAGATCTGTATCAGTGGTGGTATCAGTGATTAGACCCTGACCACCACCGTTGTCGCCACTGCCGTCGCCGGTTGCAGTGCCGCCGCCGCAAGCCGTTAAGGTGGCAGCAAGCAGGCAGGCTGCGGATACATATCCGAGGTCTTGTAGAGTAATGTCTGTGAGTTTTTTCATTCGATGGATCTCCGAGTGGAACAGCTTAGGCGTCGGTACTGTTAATTAAGTAATAAAAATAAGCACGTACATCTGTGTGCACGAACTAAACCGTTACTATGTATAGCACTATTAGCGGACGCTCCCACGTGTGCCTTTGTTAATTATCAATAAGTAAGCTGAACGCTGGCTAAAGTGGTAGTAGAAGTCATTTTATTGACTTGTTTTTTGCGGTATTTCTACGGACATTCGGGAGTATGGCCAGGGTGTTTGTGCGAGTGCCGCTAACCTTTATCGGTAACCGCATCGAGAACTCTTATCCAGCTGTTGATGCCTTTTTGAAAGCTGCGTAAATCGTATTTTTCATTAGGTGAGTGGATCTGATCGTCATCGAGTCCAAAGCCAATCAGCAGGCTGTCCATACCCAGGTATTCGTGGAAGTCGCCGACCACCGGTATCGATCCGCCACAACCTGCATAGACGGCCTCTGACTGCCATTCATCACTTAGCGCCTTTCGGGCTTTTGCAAATGCCGGACTGTCGATAGACATAACGGTTGCCGGTGATGCACCGTGGTTTTTAAACTCGACACTGCAGTCGGATGGGAGATGATCTTCGATGTACTTGCGCAGGCTTGCCA
>CALLLY010000283.1 GCA_938008205.1 uncultured Granulosicoccaceae bacterium | reverse complement strand
GGATAACTGCCGTCCGGCAGCTCGGCACCCAGCAATACACTGGCCCCGGGTTTTGGTGGACCGGTGCGCTGGAAGTCAGCCACTGGTGGCAGTTCACCCCACAGCTTACTGTTTTCCAGAGGGTCGTCATCGAAGCGTGTAATCGGGGAGAGCGCACCGCTTTGTGTTAACTTTGCCTGTGGCCTGATGCGTTCAAACGTAGGCGTGTTCGATTGTGGCAGTGTGACCGGCAGTGCCTTGGCCACCGGGCTGTTGAACCACGCACCATCAGCCAGAGAATTGCGGCCACCCAGCATTAACAATGTGCCGCCACGCTCTGAAACAAAATCGTGAATTAACTGGTGTTGCACGGCATTTAAAGAGATCGCCTCAACGTTGCCGATAATCAACGCATCATAGGCATATAGCTCTTCTTTGGTAATCGGAAAGCCATTGGCATGTTGCTCGGGGCTGTCGATGCCTTGGCGGTAAAATTTATTGGTGGTGGTACGCAGAATAGTGACCAGTGACAATCCTTCAGCGTCGTTGACTGCTCGTCGAATAAACTTGTATTCCCAACGTGGCTCTCCTTCAAAGTACAGCACGCGTCTTTGCTGTTCAGCAACCTGCAGAAGCCGTTTGCGGCTGTTGTTTTGCGGTACTTTGTCGTCAATTGTTGGCTCGACTTCAAAGCGAAGTTCGCGTAGCCCGCTTTGTGCGGCATCGATATCGATATCGAACGTCACCTCACCTGGTGTCGCTGGCAGGGTTTTCTCTTCAATGGCAATGATACTGTCGCCATCGTACACCTTGATACGTGCAGTGCCGCTGTCGCCGTGCCTGAGCGTGATTGAAGCGCGTTCTACAGTGCCGGGCAGGGTAGCTTCAGGCAGGGTTACCGCGACAATCTCGACGTCTTCTGATAACACCTCGCGGCCGATGCCAACAGTGTGTACGGGTATGTTCGAATTTTGCAGCTGTTGCCAGAAGTCCGGTTGTTCCAGTGTGGCAATGAGTCCCGAGTTATCACTGCCATCGGTTGCCAGTACTACGGCGGCCACCGGCTCAGTGCGCACTTGTTCCAGTGCGTCGAGTAGTGAACCGGCAATATTGCTTTGTGGTGACGCGGCGACTTCGGCGCTAATGTCTTCTACCCACTGAAGCTCACTACCGACCGCACCATATTTGATGGTGTAGTTTTCAGCCAGTGGTTTACTGATTTTTTCTATAGCATTAAGTGCCTGAGCTCGGCGGGTTTTGCCATTATGCTCGTAATCCATACTTGCAGAGTGATCCAGTAACACCGCGACCGAGTTTTCACCGGCTTTCAGATTTTTCACTTCGAGTGCGGGTTGCCACAGCATTGTCAGCAATGTTGCGGCCACGGCGCTTTGCAAAAACCACAGGGTGATGAGTCTGACGCGCGATAACTGTTTGCGCTGCATCCACAGACTGGCTGCCAGAATCAGAGCAACAAGTACCATAGCGCCGAGCAGCAGCCACATCGGCCACCCGGAGGAGAACACCAACTCACCAGCGTTGTAGTCGCTTTGTGGATATTTAAACAGCCATTCAAACATAGTGAAGGCTCTGCTTTGTTGCTATCAGTGCGGTGTACCGGTCAGATCTGCTGTGCTTAGTCGAAAATTGCACGCCGATGGTTAGTGAGTCATCGCATACAGCACATAGTTCACTGCAAACCGATAGGCGAGTGACGAGTACTTTTGCGGGTATTCCGGCCAATCTGCGTGTTCCCACGCATCGCCGAGGTCCATATTAAAGTTTATTGCCACCATTATGCGGCCGTTGTCATCCCGAATGCCGCGCCAGTGCGGGAGGTTGCCACCTCTTTCCCAGGTGCGGCCTTCTCGCAGTGGTCGCAAGCCTGGAATCTGCTGGCGTTGATCGATGTCATAGAGTGTCTCGAATATCGGGTCATTGATTGGTATATCTTGTATACGCCTGTCAGGGAAAACCTGTTTCATTGCAAATGCGAAATTGTCCCATTCAAACGGTCCGTGAAAATCGTCCACCATTAAAAATCCGCCGCGCAACAAATACTCGCGCATCTGTGCTGCTTCCCGGGCACTAAGCCTCAGCGACCCGACCTCGACGGCGTACAACCACGGGTGATCGAACAGCGTTTCATCAGAGAGTTGCAGCAGCGCACCATCCGGATTGGTGTCGATCCGTGTGAAGCGCGACAAGCCAGCCAGCAGGTGAATTTCCGCCTCTGGCCAGTCTACCTGCCAGCGTGGTCCCCATCCGCCGGAATCAATCCCGTTGTACACCAAACGCGCAAAGGCAAACTCGTGCGGATTGGCAGACAACAGTGACTCGGTACTCTCTGAATTCGGCGACGTCACCGTCTGAGCGAATGCAGCCCCAGTGACTGCAAGAAACAGTGCCAATAGTGCTGTGATCGCAAATCGAGCAAGTGCGAATGTGGTCTGATCGGACCGTTGGCAGGTCAATTTGAGCCCTTTGTTTCCATTAAGGTAAGTATGCCAGCGACACGTCAGTCAGTATACCGGCGTTTCGAGAGCCACCAAACCGCCGCCAAATTGCTGCAATCGTGGTTTCATGTCAGCATGCCGCCTCGCCGTAATAACAATCACTCTTTGCACTATGAAACCTGATCAACTCCTGCCCCCCGGTCCCCTGGTGATCGATGTTGACGGACTGACACTCAACGCGGAAGATCGCGAATTGATTGCGCATCCGCTCACTGGTGGCGTGGTGCTGTTCGCTCGCAACTATCAAAGTAAAGAGCAACTCAGCGAACTGACGCGCCAGATACGCGAGTCGCGCCATGGCCACGTGTTGATTGCCGTCGATCAGGAAGGTGGACGCGTACAAAGGTTTAGAGACGGATTTAGCCCAATCCCGCCGATGCGACTGTTTGGAGAGTGCTACGACCAAAATCCACGGACGGCGGTTAAGCAACTCACCGAGGTTGCCACTTTGCTCGCCTGGGAATTGCGTCAGTGCGATATTGATTTCAGTTTTGCACCGGTAGCTGATCTTGATCGTGATCTTTGTCCGGCTATTGGCAGTCGCGCGCTGCATCGCACTGCAGAGGGTGTATTTGCGCTGGCGACCGCCGTGATGAATGGATTTGCCGCAGCCGGGTGCAGTAACGTGGTCAAGCATTTTCCCGGGCATGGCAGTGTTGATGTGGATACGCATACAGATTTTGCACACGATCACCGGTCGTTTGCAGAAATACAGCAATCAGATATGCAGCCATTCATGTTGCTAAAGGATCAGGCTACAGCAGTGATGCCCGCCCACGTTGTTTTTGATCAGGTCGATGATCAGCCTGCCAGCTTGTCTGCAGTCTGGCAGGGCGAGATTCTGCGAAAACAACTGCGGTTCACTGGTGCGATTATCAGCGACGACCTTTCAATGAGTGCGATCAGCAAAGCGATGCCACAAGCCGATGCTGCAGCGATGGCCATTACTGCTGGATCAGACCTCGTATTAATTTGTAACGACCGGCAGGCCGCAGCGGCGGCTTTTGATCACCCGGGGATTGTGGTGGGTACTGAAACCCAATTTACGCGGCGGCTATCGATGGCGGCTCGTCGAGTAGCCAGTCCCGCTGAAAGTCTGGTGGCCAGCGCCCGTCAGACTATTGAAGCAGTGATAGTATAGAGATAGAACCTTAAGTAAAAATGTCAGCGCAGTTGGGTGGATAACACTACCCGGGTCAGCAGTGGTGAGCGGATCCTGCTTCGCTATAGTACAATTGAGTCAACTCGAAATGCCTGCGGTAACCCCCAGCGCTGCTCGTGCAGCAAGGCCGCTACAGATACAACCGCCCATCACTCCGGAATACTAATGCCCTCAATCGCAATAATCGGTGGAACAGGTTTAACCAACATGCCTGGTCTGACGGTGCATCATCGCGAGATGGTTAAGACCGTCTACGGCGCGCCCTCCAGTCCACTGATCCATGGCGAGCTTGATGGTCAGTCAGTGATCTTTCTGGCGCGCCATGGTCGTCGCCATACCATACCTCCGCACATGGTGAACTACCGGGCAAACCTGCTGGCGCTTAGTGAGGTTGGTGTGACGCATGTAATTGCACTTGCCGCAGTAGGTGGCATTGCCGATACCTGTCTTGAAAAGACGATCGTAATTCCAGATCAGATCATCGACTACACCCATGATCGTGCGCATACCTATTACGGTGCAAAAACCGATACTTTTCAACAGATCGACTTTACCGAACCATATTCCTCGTTGGTACGCGAGCGACTATTGGAAGCCTGTAAATCTGCTTCGGTTAATCATGTGCCAACCGGTGTCTATGGAGCTACGCAGGGGCCGCGTCTGGAAACTGCTGCGGAAATAAGGCGCATGGAAAATGACGGCTGCACCATTGTTGGTATGACCGGAATGCCAGAGGCTGCACTCGCTCGTGAACTTGGATTGCACTATGCCTGTTGTGCGATGGTGGTTAATCGTGCGGCGGGCAAGGTTGGTACGGGTATAGATTTTAGTCGTGTGGAGAGTAATGTGGCGGAGAGTGTTGGGTTTATCAGGCAGGTTATTGCAGAGGTGCTTAAGTTGGGTTTTTAGTAGTAGTTTTAATTTGTTCGCTGCGCTCGGCCGGTGGTTCTTTCGCTGCGCTCAACCTGTTTTACGTTCGCTGCGCTCAGGCCGTGTGGTGTGCGCCATCCATGGCGGTTTTTCGATTGCCATTCCATGGCACTACGAGTCACTTTTGAAAAGCGTAAAAGTAACGAAAACGCTTTTTCTAGTATATCGCGGACAAATTGCTCTGCGGGTTGCTGCGCAATTTTTTGAAATCCCCCTCCATCGGGCCGCGCTGATAGCACATCCCTGTGCAAGCAGCGCTCACGCGCCGTCCGTGGCGCTTAGACCCCGACTCCAGGTGATTTCAAAAAACAACTCATACGCTTGGTTGGCAGGTTGGGATGGGTAAGGTTGGTTGTTCTTGTTGTTTGATTTCTTGGTGGTGCTGGGGCACCTACCTTCATGTGCTGTAGCGATCTTTGCGAGAGACTACCAAGGGGTAATTCAAACTGTTTACTAAAGCCTTTAGACCGTGACACCTGAGAAGCTCTTGCAATCGGCATTTAAGGCAGATTAGCTTTGCACAACGTCAACTACCTGTAGCTGGTGGATCGACTCAGAGATCAGTAAAAATCGATGAGACTCAGCTTAATCTCTCACAGAAAGTTGGGTGTGGTAAATTCAGTGCTGTCTTTAAGTTGTAGGTATTTGAGGTAATTGACTGTGAACGAATCGAGTTTTGAACGGCAATTATGGTGGTTTGCAGTTGGTGGAATACTAGCCGTAAATATAATTTTTTTTTCTGCTCTTATTCTCGGTGCAATTGATTACTTAAAGTGGCCTCCCACTGAAACCGTAGAGGACGGTTCAAAGAGATACGATAGACCTCTCCAAAAAATCGGAAATCCTCAAGGCAACGCAAGCGTTTCCAAACATAGTTATGGTGGTAAAGATCAGCTGGAGAATCTCAGACTCGATGGGGAAGATTTGAAAGAGTTCTTTAGTCGTCCGGATCTACAGGCGCAAGAGGGAATGTGGCTGGCTTCTTATGCTTTGGTCGCAATATCTTTTTTTCAATTTATCGTTGGCAGTATAGCTCCTTGGTTCATATATGGCACTCTTACGGCCACTAGCTAGAGATACACTTAGAGAATCAGAAAACGCCACCGAAGCCGCCAATAGAACTGCTAACGCGGCCGAAGCAGCGGAGCGCGCTCACGTCTACCCCACTTTTGAACTAAATAAAATAGGGGCCACTTACCAAGTCGAAGGAATAATTGTCAACGTTGGACGCACACCAGCTAGGTTTGTTGACTACTTTGCCATGACTCGCTTCCGGCCCGAACAGAGCTTGATGCTGAGTCAGAAGGTTTTGCCATTTCTAAAGGCAAATGACTATAAAGTTGTTTTCACTGAAAAATTCACTAAGGAAGAAATCTCTGCATTCGCTCTTAAGCAGCAATCCTCCATCACCGTGCAAAGCTACTACGATGTTTTCGGGGCGAAATACAACCGACTGCAGTCCGATTGTTTCATTAGAAACGTTAGTGGAACCTTCAGTACAGATATCAGAGAGAATAGCGATGAAAAATCCGCTCAATTAAAAAGCTGAGGATCAGGCGTTGGAATTTGGGTGAGGTTGTTACAGCGTTTGCCAATGGTGGGTTCCGGATAATAAGCCTTGTCGAAGAGCCGTCGATTCAGCTTCCTGAGCTACCGGGGACTTATACCCTGACTGCCCGGCTGGGTTAATACCTGTGGTGCCCTGTGTCCGTGGACACAGGACAAGTGGCGGAGCGCATGCAATGAATGGCCAGGATATATTGGTTTTTTTTAAAGACAAGTGCTGGAATAGTCTATTTTGGCAGTGTGGCAGTTTCCGGCATGCAGAGTATTCTTGGCTAGTGGTCCGCTTGATAAATAGGGTGATTAACTTTTCACAGTTACAGCCGTCAGTGCAAGGCGGAAAAGCGCAGGCATATAGGTCATACGTCGAGTTTTTCCAACGCAGCAATGGCGGCTGTAGCGAAGACAAAGGGTTACCTTATTTATCAAGCGCACCACTAGATTGGAGCCTGTTCTGACAACCACTGTACAGCGGTAGATTTTTCATTAAAAAATCTTACGTTAACGTCTCTGTTGCTTGCTGTTAACTGGAACATTTCACTTCCGTCTCTGTACTGCTCTAACTCTACGATAGCGACTGATGATACCGGTCCCATTCGTTCCTTGAACGTTTTGGCTGCATTGTGATTCTGCACGCCTGACAGCCGTGACGTCATTGGTCTGATATCAATAAGTGCAGAGTGCAGTTGTCTGGTTTCGCATTCCCTGCGAATTTCAAGATCTATTTCGAGATCGGTTCTACTGTCCAGAATACCGTGAGCAACCACATGAAGGGAGTTTGATAACTGAGTAAATTCCAGTTGATACATGAGGGCTTGAATGAGCTTGAATTGCCAATCATTCGGCAATTTTGAGAAATACTTGAGGGCAGTAGCTGCGCTGCTGTCTGGCGTTGTTGGCGTTGAGGCTTGGCTGAGCGCTGCCGGTTTCCAGCAGCGCCCCGTCAAAACAAGTAGCTATGCAATTTCAAACAATGCGGCGGCTCCCATTCCGCCACCGATGCACATGCTCACCACCACATACTTAACGCCACGTCTTTTACCTTCCAG
>CALLLY010000282.1 GCA_938008205.1 uncultured Granulosicoccaceae bacterium | reverse complement strand
TCACAAGCGTCCGCGCTGGATAGAATTCACCGACGATCTGCCTCGAACCGCGACAGGTAAAGTGCAACGTTTCAGACTGCGCGGGCAATAATAGATGTCTGAAAAAACGCCAACCCGTCAGGCATTGTCGCTTGAAGAAGCCAATGCGGAAATCGAACGTCTGCGGTTGCTGCTTGATAAACATGATAGTACGGCGCGTGAACCGATTGCCGTGGTGGGCATGGGGTGTCGATACCCGGGGGGTGTACGAACCCCTGATGACTTCTGGGAGCTACTGAGTTCAGGCCGCGATATCCTGCGCGAAATCCCCGCTGAGCGCTGGGATGTCGATGCCTACTACGACTCTGAAATGACCGTCCCCGGCAAGATGTATGTTCGCCATGGTCACTACCTCGACGATATCGATCAGTTTGATCCGCAGTTTTTTGGTTTATCTCCTCGTGAGGCCGAGAGTCTTGATCCGCAACAGCGCATGGTGATGGAAATCAGCTGGGAAACCCTGGAGCACGCCGGCATCGCCCCCGATAGTCTCAAGGGGGGTAAAACCGGTGTGTTTGTCGGTCAGTACTGGGACGACTACTCCATGCAGCGTATCTATGGTGCTGATAATCGTGAGATTGATCGCTATGCGCAACTCAGTGGCTTGCGTGGTTTAACCGCAGGGCGTATCTGCCACATTCTCGATTCTCACGGTCCGGCTATTCAACTGGATACCGCTTGTTCATCATCGTCGCTGGCGGTGCATCTGGCATGTCAGTCATTGCGCTCGGGCGAAAGTGATCTGGCCTTGGCAGGTGGCGTGAGCCTGATACTGGCACCGGAGCATCTGATCGGTATCTGCCAGATGCAGGCTTTGTCACCGGATGGACGTTGCAAAACCTTTGATGGCAGTGCCGACGGATTCGGCCAGGGCGAAGGCTGTGGCATGGTAGCGCTGAAGCGTTTGCGAGATGCGCAGGCAGATAACGACACTATCCTTGCCGTAGTGCAGGGTTCAGCAGCCAACCATGACGGGCAGGCACGCACAGTCACCACCCCCAGTGGTCCGGCACAACGAATGATGTTGCAACAGGCGCTTGACGATGCCGGCCTGCAACCGCAACAGATAGACTTTGTAGAAACGCACGGCACCGGCACACCGCTGGGTGACCCGATTGAAGTCATGGCCATTGGCCGGGTGCTGGGTGAGGAACGCAGTAAACCACTCTATCTGGGATCAGTAAAAACCAATATCGGCCATCTGGATTCGGCAGCCGGTATTGCAGGATTTATGAAAGTGGTGCTGTCACTACAGAACAACACCATACCGACACATCTCAATTGCACAGAACCCAATCGCCACATACCGTGGGACGACTGGCCAATTGAAATACCGTTAGAAAATACGCAATGGATTGGGGAAGAACGCTTCGCCGGAATCAGCGCTTTTGGCATGAGTGGAACAAACGTTCATCTTATCGTGGGCCAGGCACCGCAATCGCACGACCCACAACTTCCCGCTGGCGCCAAGGTCGGTGGCTCAGCGCCGGGCAGCGCTGTGCAACCAGTTGTCCAGCCACAGCAACTCCTGACTCTGTCTGCACAAAACCCCACCGCACTACCGGAACTTGCCAGCCGCTACGCAGCACTTCTGCAAAACCAAAGCGAAACAGATCTGCATCACCTGTGTTATTCAGCCGCTACCGGTCGATCACACTTCACTCACAGAGCAACTTTTACTGCTGCTGATAACGACACTTTGACCACGCTGCTAAGCGAATTTGCCGCAGGCAATACTCCTGTTGGAACAACCACCGGCAGTATAGGAAGACGCGCTCCCAAGCTGGCTTTTCTGTTTACCGGGCAGGGTGCACAGCATGTAGGCATGGGTAAAGCGTTATATGAAACCCATCCAACTTTTCAACACTGGATGGATCGCTGCGCACAACTGCTGGAACCACATCTTGATCAACCGCTGCTCGATGTACTGTGGGCAGGTGAGTTACTACACCAGACTGCCTATACCCAGCCAGCCTTGTTTGCCATTGAATACTCGTTAGCAAAGTTGTTTGAGGAGTGGGGTGTAATGCCAGACCTGCTACTCGGCCACAGTATTGGAGAATACGCGGCGGCATGTATCGCAGGCGTGTTCTCATTGCAAGACGGCTTAAGACTTGTAGCCGCACGTGGACGGCTGATGCAAACACTGCCTGCTGGCGGGAAGATGGTCAGTGTGGTCGCTGATGAAGCCACCGTGCGTGAAGCGATTGGCAGTGAAAATAAAGTGTCTGTTGCAGCTGTCAATGGGCCACAAAGTATTGTGATCTCCGGTGATGGCTCTACAGTAGATGCAGTTGTTGAACAGTTTCAATCACAGCAACTCAAAACCACAGCACTAAAAGTATCACACGCGTTTCATTCTCCGATGATGGACCCGATACTCGAAGAATTCAGGGTGATCGCTGCAACGGTTACTTTTAATCCGCCAGATAAAACGCTGCTGTCCAACGTCACCGGTGAACCCTGGGATGAACAGCAACTGAGCGCCGACTACTGGGTAGAACATTTGCGTGGTGCGGTGCGGTTCGCCGATGGTGTGGCCTACGCGCAGCAAAAGAAAATACAAACCTTTGTAGAAATCGGTCCAAGGCCAACACTATCAGGGCTGGGCCGTGCCTGCGTTGCAGCAGACTATGGCACCTGGTTGCCAGGCTTAAGACCTAAAGGAGAATGGACAACATTGTTAAGCACCGTAGCTGAACTCTATGTGCGTGGAGTTGCAGTGAACTGGAACAACTTTTACCGCAGCAATGAACTTAGGCTTTCGCTGCCTAACTACCCGTGGCGCTATCAACGCTGCTGGACCGAAGTTAAATCCACCGGTGTTAACGGGCAGCGATTGCACCCGCTGGTGCACAGGCGTATCGATAACGCCAGCAGCAGTTTGATTTTTGAATCGACGTTAAGTAACTCAAGCCCTGCATACCTTGATGATCATCGTGTATTCGGCAGTGTTGTGTTTCCGGCCAGTGCGTTTTTTGAAATGGCTATGGTGGTTGCGCGCACTATTTTTCAGCAAGACGAAGTCGCACTCACCAATGTGTCTATAGGACGCGCACTGGTACTGGACGAAGCACCTGTTGCTGTGCAAATGGTGGCGACCCCAAACGCTGATCGTTTCGAGTTTGAGATTTCCAGTCGACCTTCAGACCCCGATCCGTCACAAGGTTTTGAATGGGTCAGTCATACCAAAGGCACTCTGGAACGGCGGCTGCCAAGTCCGGCGGCATCCATAGATATTCAGTCAACGCTTGAACGTTTTAATCAGCCGCTGGATATTGCCGAACTGACCGCACGCTTTGAGGCGCGCGGGCTTGAATACTTTCCGCGTTTTCGGGCGATTGAAGAAATCTATAAACAGGGTGATCAAACCGGCAGCGCGTTTGCGCGTGTTGAACTCCCGGCAGAGGCGATTCTGCCAGGGGATAGCTATCGCCTGCATCCGGTGATAACAGATGCCAGCTTCAGAATCGCAGAGGCCATGTTCCCGGATGAAGATGCCGA
>CALLLY010000281.1 GCA_938008205.1 uncultured Granulosicoccaceae bacterium | reverse complement strand
ATAATCCACTCGACAGTCAGGTTGCCTGCCGTCACAAAGGCAATGAGTTTATCTGCGGACTCATGCGTCAGGCGGCCGGACGCCGCATCGTAGTCGAGCAAAGAATCGAATACCGCACACTTTCTGGTCTCTGAGTCAGCGGCCACGTAGCTTACGTTGTTTGTCGCTTCATCGAAAAAGGCTTTTACATCGAGCATTTAAGTATCCTGAAGATTCCAATCCAATTAGTTTAGGGTCATTTCCAGCGTAATCCAACGTCGTTGTGCACTATGTGCGGCTGGTGCTGTCCTATACCTGCGCAGCGCGGTTGCGGATTGGAAAATTCGGAGAATCCGCCGAAATAGTGAGGATGGGGCGAACTTCGATATGCACACGTTGTAATTGCCTTCACGTTGCTCTACGGCTGTAGGCTTTGCCAGAAAATGGCAAACTTCCGTCCGATTATTTTTATATAACAGCCTTCATTATTCCCAGGAGATGATTTGTTATGGCGGACCTCAAGATACCGCTTCGTGAAATGCGCTTTTCGCTGCACGAAGTACACAAGTACACTGAAGCCTGCGCCCGCCTGGGTGGCTTCGAGGAAGTTGGCACTGACTTACTGGACGCGATTCTTGAAGAAGCCGCCAAATTCGTTGAACAGGAGCTTGCCCCGCTGAACCAGTCTGGTGATCAACAGGGCTGCCAGTGGCAGGATGGTGTGGTCACCACACCTGACGGATTTAAGGAGGCCTACGCAAAATATGTAGAAGGCGGCTGGGCCAGTTTGTCAGCCGAACCGGAATACGGCGGCCAGGGGCTACCGCCTTCAATGGCAACTCTGGTGAGTGAAATGGCCGGCACTGCGAACTGGGCATGGGCCATGTATCCGGGGCTAAGCCATGGTGCTCATGCAACCATCACCGCACACGGCACCGACGAACAAAAAGCCACTTATCTGGGACCGCTGACTTCCGGTGAATGGACCGGCACCATGTGCCTGACAGAACCCCATTGCGGCACTGACCTGGGCATGTTGCGAACTCGTGCCGAGCCCAACGACGATGGCAGCTATGCCCTGCACGGCACCAAAATCTTTATTTCCGCCGGCGAGCACGATATGACAGAGAACATTGTGCACATTGTGCTGGCAAGACTACCGGACGCTCCATCCGGCACGCGAGGTATCTCACTGTTTATTGTGCCTAAAATGCTGCCAACTGCCGATGGCGGAGTCGGCGAGCGTAATGGCGTCGCTTGCGGTTCTATCGAACACAAAATGGGTATTCACGGCAACGCGACCTGCGTGCTGAACTTTGACGGTGCAACCGGCTATCTGATCGGCCCTCCTAATCGCGGTCTCAACTGCATGTTCACCTTTATGAATGCCGCCAGATTGGGCACAGCACTGCAAGGTCTTGCTCACGCTGAAGCAGGTTTTCAGGGCTCCCTGACCTACGCACGCGAGCGTTTGCAAATGCGCTCAAGCTCAGGTCGCAAACACCCGGACAAACCTGCTGATCCGATCATCGTGCACCCTGATGTACGGCGCATGCTGCTCACACAGAAAGCATTCGCTGAAGGTGGCCGACTGCTGGTGCATTCACTGGCGATGAGTGTTGATGTCCTTGAATCCGACGCCAGCGACGAAGATAAAGGTAAAGCAGATCAAAGACTCGCTTTTCTCACTCCCATCGCCAAAGCATTTCTGACAGAAACCGGTTTTGAATCCGCCAATCTGGGATTACAAATCTTTGGCGGGCACGGCTTCATTCAGGAATGGGGGATGGAACAAAATGTCCGTGACTGCCGTATCTCCATGCTTTACGAAGGCACCACCGGGATACAGGCTCTCGATCTGCTCGGCCGCAAGGTCGTTGGATCGCAAGGCGGCTTACTACGGCAATTTATTGCAGAGATAGACGCATTCTGCGATCAACACAAAGATAATCGGCAAATGGCCAATGTTGTCGCAACGCTGCAGTCACAGTGTAACGAATGGCAGCGAGTGACTACACAAATTACCATGCGTGCAATGTCTGATGCTGACGAAATCGGTGCAGCATCGGTGGACTACTTAATGTACTCGGGCTATGTGGTTCTTGCCTATATGTGGGCTATGGCTTCGGCCACGGCTCAGGAAGCATTGGCAAAAGACGACTGTACAGAGCGTGACTTTTACGAGGCAAAAATCGCTACCTCGGAGTTTTACTTCGACAAGCTGCTGCCACGCACACGCACTCTGGTTGCCACCATGGATACCGGTGCAGACTCACTAATGGCTCTCAACGCCGAACACTTCAGTTTCTAGGAGCCAATAGATGCTATACGAAGGAAACTCTCTTACCGTTAAAGCGTTGTCCGACGGTATTCATGAAATGTGCTTTGACCTCACCGGTGAGCGCGTTAACAAATTTAATCAGGCAACACTAAAAGAGCTGGAAGATGCAATCACTGCTGTTCAGCGGGCAGAGGGCGTTACCGGCCTGCTGTTATCGAGCAATAAAAACAGTTTTTTTGTCGGTGCCGATGTCACAGAGTTCGGCGCTTTGTTCCGTAGCGGTGAAGACACACTGATCAGTGCGCTTATCGATATAAATGCGCTGTTCTCGTCGATAGAAGACCTGCCCTTCCCGACTGTTGTCGCGATTAACGGTGAAGCCCTTGGTGGCGGACTGGAAATCTGTCTTGCCTGTGATTACCGCGTAATGGCAGACAATGCCAAAGTGGCACTGCCGGAAGTCAAACTCGGCATATTACCGGGTTGGGGCGGCACTGTCAGACTGCCGCGTTTAATCGGTATTGATAACGCCATTGAGTGGATCGCAACCGGTAGCAACAAAAGCGCCCCGGTCGCACTAAAAGACGGCGCTGTAGATGCGGTAGTCAGCGAAGACCTGCTGCGTGATGCGTCAATTGATCTTTTAAAACAATGTATAGACGGTAAATTTGACTACCGGGCACGCCGTGTTGAAAAGCAGCAGCCGATCAGACTGTCCACTATCGAACAAACCATGGCTTTCGAATCTGCGCGTGGTGTGGTGGGCGCTAAAGCAGGGCCTCACTATCCTTCCCCGATGACTATTATCGGTACGATTCAAAAGCATGCTCCACTGCATCGCGACGATGCATTTAAGGTAGAAGCAGCAGCGTTTGCAAAACTCGCACAATCACCGGTAACGGCGTCTTTGGTCGGTTTGTTTCTAAAAGACCAGTTGCTTAAAAAGCAAAGCAAAAGCATGCAGGAAGCAGCATCGCCGGTAAACAAGGCAGCAGTATTGGGTGCCGGTATTATGGGTGGCGGTATCGCCTACCAGTCTGCCTCGTCAGGTGTGCCCATCATAATGAAAGACATCAATGATCAGGCGCTGCAAGATGGACTTGCAGAATCTGACAAGCTGTTTTTCAAACAGGTCAAACGCGGCAAACTCGATCAGGCACAAGCTGCTGCCGCCATGCATCGAATTATCCCGACACTCACTTATGGAGACTTTGGTGATGTTGATCTGGTGGTCGAAGCCGTTGTTGAAAACCCCAAGATCAAACAATCGGTACTGGCTGAGGTAGAAACCAGAATACCCGACACCGCGGTACTGACTTCTAACACTTCGACAATCTCAATTAACCTTCTGGCAAGCGAACTCAAAAGACCTGAAAACTTCTGCGGCATGCACTTTTTTAACCCGGTACATCGCATGCCATTGGTTGAAGTGATAAAAGGTGACAAGAGCAGTGACACTGCCGTCGCCACAACCGTCGCCTATGCTCGCAGGCTCGGTAAAACCCCTATCGTCGTCAATGACTGCCCGGGCTTCTACGTCAACCGCCTGCTGTTTCCGTACTTTGGCGGACACCGGCTACTGCTTACCCACGGCGCGGACTTCACACAGGTAGATAAAGTAATGGAACGTTGGGGCTGGCCAATGGGACCTGCCTATCTGCTGGATGTCGTTGGACTGGATACCGGCCACCACGGTGGTGAGGTCATGGCGGCAGGCTTCCCCGACCGTATGAAGTATCAGGGCGAAGGTGCTGCAGATCTGTTATTCAAAGCGGAACGCTATGGTCAGAAGAACGGCAGTGGTTTTTACCGATATGAGCTGGACAAACGCGGTAAGCCGAAAAAAATACTGGATCCTGCAGTTACCGAAATCATTGCACCCGGAGTGGTTGAAAACCGGGAATTCACTGATGAACAGATTGTAGAACGTATGATGATTCCGATGTGTATAGAAGCGGTACGTTGCCTTGAAGAGGGGATTGTCAGTGGCCCGGCCGACGCCGAGATCGGGTTAATTTACGGCCTTGGTTTTCCTGCATTTCGCGGTGGCATTCTGCACTACATGGATACCATCGGCCTACAAGATTTTT
>CALLLY010000280.1 GCA_938008205.1 uncultured Granulosicoccaceae bacterium | reverse complement strand
GACAGCGAAGCGACAATCACAGCCGCCGAGGCGACAGTTCCGATCGATCTTGCAAGTTTCATCGTAAATTCTCCGAAGGACGTTGCGCCAGTAGAAAAATATAAGTGCCGCTGCCTCTCTGGCTCCGGGCATTTGGCATTAGAAATGGTAAGTGCTCTTTGGAAGTTGTTTAAAAACAACAATTGAACGTTAAGTAAAAGCCCTTAAACTTTACTCTACAGTTGCAGTTACGACTTAAAACAGAGGTAAATTCTGAGGAAAGCGGTGTAACTACAGGCCTATAAAGTAAAACACTGGGGTATCGTGCGTTCTTTGGATAGGTAAATCAACAATTTGCACCACTAAATATGGCGTTTTTTCATTAAAATATGCCAATAGTCGGCTGGAAAATCTGGCTCAGAATTGTCTTTTGCCAGTGACAATTTCAGTGAATGTGCCTTCAATTGTCTGAAATTTACCACTTGAAATGTTGTCAATTGACCACTTTCCAATGCGATGACGAACCAATCTCAGGGTTGGCAAGTCCACTGCTGCCGTCATTCTTCGCACCTGCCTGTTGCGACCTTCGCTGAGTGTCAGATCAATCCAGCTGGTGGGAATACTTTTACGTTCGCGAATTGGCGGTACACGTGGCCACAGGTCGTTTGGTTCTTCAATGGCGCAGGCTCTAACCGCCGCCGCCGTTCCATCTTTCAGGGTTACGCCCTGTGTCAGGGCCCGCAATGCTTCTTCAGTGGCTTTTCCTTCCACCTGTACCCAGTAGGATTTCTGCATTTTTTGTTTCGGGGCAGATATCCTGTGTTGCAACTTGCCGTTGTTGGTCAGCAGCAGCAAGCCTTCGCTGTCTTTATCAAGGCGGCCTGCCGGGTACACGCCGGGAGTTTGAATGATCTCTGACAGGTTTCGATCATCTCCGCTGAATTGGCTAACCATGCCAAAAGGCTTGTTGAGCAAAATCAGGACGGTCGGCCGTTCAGCCATTTTGTTCGATGCGCGATGTTCAGTCTTTGCTTTCACAGCGGCAAGATCGCCAGCCATTGGTTGCGCTTGGCCGCATTGAAAGCTAACTGGTCGAACATTGATTCGAGCTGCGTCCGATCAGGTGTGATCGATAAAGACAAGTTGTCTGGAATCGGGTAGGGGTGCAGTCCGGTGAGTCTGCGAGAGGCCCGCACTGTTGCAGCGTGAGATTCAAGCAGCGCTGACACCTGCTTTGCTCCGCGAAACTTCATGCTGGCAACCTTGGCTATGTTGTCCAGAAGCACATCCAGATTTCCCCATTTTACTAACAAGCGTGCTGCGGTGGTAATGCCTACACCGGGAATGCCGGGAATGTTGTCGACTTTGTCCCCGGTGAGCGCCAGCATATCGGGAATCTGGTGCGGTCTGACGCCAAAGCGTTTTTCAATCAGTCTGGCGTCCAGCCAGGTGTCCCGCGTGTAGTCCCAAATGGCATCGTCGGGTCCGACAAACTGACACAGATCTTTGTCAGCGGAAACGATCACGCTGACAGTGTTGCGGGAGCGCGCCTGATTGGCCAGCGTGCCGATAATATCATCCGCCTCGACATCGTTACTGGCCAGCGAGGTAATTCCGGCTGCGGTCGCAAAAGATTTACACAGTGCAAACTGGTGCTTGAGATCTGCCGGGGCTGGTGGTCGATTGGCTTTGTATTCAGGGTCGATCTTGTGCCGCACAGACTGACCGTGGCTTTCGTCGAAAGCGCAGACGATCTGAGCGGGATGACGCCTTGAAAGAAGACGGTACAGAAAATCAGTGAAGCCAACCGCTGCATTGGCGGGGTGTCCGTCAGCATCGTAAACCTGGTGATAGCTGTGCCAGGCCTGAAAAATATAAATGCTGGAGTCGACTAAATAGAGCGCTTGTCGGTTACTGCGTGCAGAAACAGGTAAGGCCACGGGGAACCCTGTGGCCTTACGAACTTAACGGGTAAAAGTTTTCGAGCAGAATTGAGAACTACTTTTTGCCGTAGCGACGCTTAAACTTGTCAACCTGGCCCGCAGAGTCAAGGATCTTCTGCTTACCGGTGTAAAACGGATGGCAAGAAGAGCACACTTCCACGTTGAGGTCTTTGCTAATGGGTGAGCGTGTGACAAAAGCATTGCCGCAGCTGCACGAAACATTAACTTCTTCGTACTTTGGATGGATATCAGCTTTCATCGCAACACCTTTGCTTATCTGAGGGCCAGCGGGAACAGGTACCGTAGCCAAAATTTTTTGTCAGCCCGCCAGTCTAGTCCAATCTGAGGTTGACGACAACCCACTACGAGCGGTTGCGCCACAAATCTAACCGTTTTCCTGCTCTGCGGTGACCGAATAGATATGTCCGTCCGGGCTAATTTCAACTGTCAGTAGAATAGGTGAGCAGCAAACCTGGCAATCTTCCGTGTATTGTTGTTGCTCGACAGAACAGTCCAGCAGAATGCCTATGGTTTCGCCGCAGAAGGGGCAGGAGATATCGTGTTCTTCCATTTGGTTAGTCGGCAGCAGGCTGAATAGGAATGGTTTTGCGCGAATCGGTTTTCGGGGTGTCAAGAAACAGCGTCAGCAGGCTATCGAGATAACGCAATCCGAGAGCTGTCGGGGTAACGCGTTCGACGTCTCTGCTCAGCAGCCCTTGTTGTTCGGCTTTTTGCAGCTGGCTGGCAACCACGCTGACAGGCTCGCCGGTACGTTGCAAAAATTCCGCCGTGGAAAAACCATTATTCAACCGCAGTGCATTCATTAGAAACTCAAGTCGTGTATCGGTTTCACTGACATCAGTCTGTTGCTGAATTCGTGCTGGTGTGTGCGCTTTATCCATGTACGACTTTGGATGCTTATGTTTACTGAGTCGACTGATGCGATTGTTGGCAGGAAAGCTTAATTTCGAGTGTGCGCCTGCGCCAATTCCCAGATAGTCACCAAACCGCCAGTAATTCAAATTGTGCCTGCACTGTTTTCTGGCGGTAGCGTAGGCAGACACTTCATATTGCTCGAAGCCGGCGTTGCTGAGTAACTGCTTACCCTGCTGTTGAATTTCCCATAGTTGCTCTTCGTCGGGTAGGGTGGGTGGTTTTGCGGCAAACAGCGTGTTGGGTTCTATGGTCAGTTGGTAGTAGGAGATATGCGTTGGTGCCAGAGACAGTGCGGTTTCGATATCGGCAAGCGCTGCATCGCAGCTTTGCCCGGGCAGACCATGCATGATGTCGATGTTGTAGTTATGAAAGCCTGCTGCAACAGCCGATCGACAGGCGTTTACTGCATCTTCACTGCCATGAATCCGGCCCAGAGCGCTTAGCTGCTGGTTGTTAAAGCTTTGCACACCGATGGATAGTCGATTCGCGCCGGCCTGCCGATACGCTTTAAATCGATCCTGTTCGACAGTGCCGGGGTTGGCTTCTAAT
>CALLLY010000279.1 GCA_938008205.1 uncultured Granulosicoccaceae bacterium | reverse complement strand
ATTAATGCCAGTCGGCAAAGCCAGGCGGCTGCCAGTGCGGCGGCAAGCCTGCTTGGTGACCAGAATGTCGACGGTAATTGTGATGCAAAATTATTTTCCGAAGATTTTGCACACATGGCCAATGCCCGACCCGGCTGTTATTTGTTAATGGGTAACGGCGCCGACGGGCGCAATGCCCGACCACTGCACAGTGCGGACTATGACTTTAACGATGAAGGGCTGGTACCCGGTTCTTCGTTATGGGTTGAGCTGGTTGAGCAGGAGCTGCGTACACCGTCGGTATAAGTGGTCCGGTTTTGGTTTCCTTTTGCAGGTAATTGGCGTCGTTATTCCGCTGTCGTCACCGATTCGCACAGCGCCGACATCAGGGTAAAAAAATCCTGGTGTGCGCTGGCAAATAGCGAGCTGGCAACGCACACTTGACGGCAGACTGCGATACTATCGATCGCGGAAATATCAACTATCGGGTTTACCTTAGATGACACGTTTTTCAGCATGGAGTGTCTTTCGCAATGGCCTGAAAGGTCAGAGCGGCTGGGATCGCCAGTGGCGCGATCCACAACCTAAGTCAGAATACGATGTCGTGATTGTCGGTGGCGGTTTGCACGGACTGGCCACCGCGTATTATCTGGCAAAAAACCACGGCCAGAACAACATTGCAGTGGTGGAGAAAGGCTGGCTTGGCGGAGGCAATGGTGGGCGCAATACCACGATTGTGCGCTCCAATTATTTTATGCCCGGTAATCGCCAGTTCTACGAGCACTCTTTAAAGCTGTGGGAAGACCTCAGTCACGATCTCAACTACAACGTGATGTTCAGTCAGCGCTCGCATATCTCGCTGCTGCACAGTCCGGCAGCGTTCGATGGCGCGGCGCGGCGCTACAATACCATGCGCCTCACCGGCACCCCTGACGCAGAGATATGGGATCTCAATACATTAAAAGCCAACGTACCTCATCTGAACTACAGCGCCGATGCCAGGTTCCCGATTCTGGGTGCAGCCGTGCAGAAGCGCGCGGGCACAGCGCGCCACGATGCTGTGGCCTGGGGCTATGCCCGTGCCGCCGATGCGCTTGGCGTGGATATCCTGCAAAACTGCGAAGTCACCGGTACTACACGTGACAACGGCAGTATTACCGGACTAGAGACCAGTCGCGGCCAAATCAATGCCAAAAAAGTTGGCTTTGCCGTTGCCGGTAACACCACGCGGCTTTGGCAGATGGCTGGTTTCTCGACGCTGCCAATTGAATCGCACAAGTTGCAGGCGTTTGTCAGTGAACCGCTGAAGCCATTGCTTGATCAGGTGGTGGTGTTTGGCGTTGGCGGTGCGCACTTTTATATTTCACAGTCCGACAAAGGCGGTATGGTTTTCGGTGGTGATCTGGACTGGTACAAGTCATATGCGCAACGCGGTAACTTACCTATCGTGCAGGACGTTTCCGAGTGTGCCGTTTCTATATTGCCGTGTCTGGGGCGGGTCAGGTTGTTGCGTCACTGGTCCGGGGTGATGGATATGTCGATGGATGGTTCACCGTTTATATGCAAAACACCATTGTCCAATCTGTATCTAAATGCAGGCTGGAACTATGGTGGGTTTAAGGCGAGTCCGGCTTCGGGCTGGTACTTCGCAGACCTGATCGATAACGATCGTCCGCACAGTGTTATTTCCAACTTTACACTCGATCGCTTTGAGCGCGGCATCAATATCGATGAGCGCGGCGCCGGCCCTGATCCCAAGTTGCACGGCTGAGGAATTCCACATGATCCGTATTAATTGTCCTTTTTGTGGTGAACGTGACCATAGCGAATTTGGCTACGGTGGTGATGGCAGTATTGAATATCCGCCGCTCGATGCATCGGCAGAAGCGTGGACCAAAGCAGTCTTCGAGCGTGAAAATATCCGCGGTGTACAGACTGAGAGCTGGCAGCATGTCAGTGGTTGTCGTCAATGGTTACTGGTTGAGCGCGATACCATGACGCACGAAATACATTCGGTGCGTGCAGCGCACACCGGTGTGGCAAGAGTCGTGGACGCCGAGCAGGGGAAACATTCATGAGTGCGTCCAGACTATCAGCCGGCGGCCACATCGATCGCACCCGTGAAATCGAATTCCGTTGGGATAACACCAGCTATACAGGTTTTAAAGGCGATACTTTAGCCTCTGCCTTACTGGCGAATGGCGAAACAATATTCGGCCGCAGCTTTAAATATCATCGACCACGCGGTGTTATGTCTGCCGGTGTGGAAGAGTCCGGTGCAATTGTCACGACCGGTAAAGCCAATCGCCGTGATCCAAATGTAAAAGCCACTACACAGGAAATATTCCCGGGGCTTGTGGCAAGTGGTCAGAATGCATGGCCGAATGTTCGCCGTGATTTCGGCGCGGTGAACAACCTGATGAGCCGGTTTTTCTCTGCAGGCTTTTACTATAAAACGTTTATGGGCATCCCGCCGTTTGAGTCCTGGCGCAAAGGTACCGGTATCTGGATGCAGTATGAAAAACTCATCCGTCGTGCCGCAGGTATGGGCAGAGCTTCACGCGAGCCGGACCCGGATCACTATGAACATGGTCACCTGTTTTGCGATGTATTGGTTGTGGGCTCCGGACCTTCGGGGCTGGCAGCGGCAGTGCGTTGTGCAGAGCAGGGGCTTGATGTTGTTCTGGTGGAACAGGATTTTGAATTTGGTGGTGACTACTTAAACCAGGCCAGTGAAGAGTCGCTAAGAAAGCGTGATGCAGCTATTGCTAAACTCAATAGTGCCGGTGCAAGGGTGTACTCGCGAACAACGGCCTTTGGTTTATACGACTACGGTGTTGCGGGTTTACTGCAGCGGGTAACTGATCACTTGCCCAACCCGGATCCAAACCTGCCGCGGCAACGGTTTTTAACCCTGCGTGCCAAACACACGATTCTGGCGACTGGTGCGCTGGAAAGGCACATCGCTTTTGGCAACAATGATTTGCCCGGTATTATGAATGCCCACGCCGCTGATGCTTATGTGAATCGTTACGGCGTGCTGCCCGGGCAGAACGTGGTGGTGGCGACCAATAACGATTCCGCCTATACCACAGCGAACCGGCTGGCCAGAGTCGGTGCGTCAGTGACTATGTTGGATGCACGTACCGATATTCCTGATTCTGTATCAGGCTTGCTCGGCACTCGCGGGGTCGAGTTGGTCACTGGTTCTACCGTGTTAAATGCCGTTGGCAAGCGAGGCGTTACCGCAGTAGAACTTGCAGACGGCACGAGTAGCGGCTGGCAGCAAGGGCGTACCCGGGAGTGTGATCTACTGTTGGTGTCGGGTGGCTGGTCACCTGTTGTTAATTTGTTATCTCACCGTGGTGTTCGACCACAGTGGAACAGTGACAATTGTTGTTTTATCCCGGCCCCAACGAACGAGCCCATCACTTCGGCAGGTTCGTCATTGGGAATCTGGGGTACCAGTGATTGCGAAGACTCCGGACGGGCCGCAGCCGATGCAGCCATTGCATCAGTTGGAAATCAATCAGCGGCTGTTGTCATGCCTGCCATCGGTGGCTGGGAAACCCCGCTACAACCGCTGTATGAAGTGCGAGTTGAAGGTGCGAGTAAAAAGAGCTTTATAGACCCGCAGCATGATGTGACTGCTGATGATGTTCGTCTGGCACACCAGGAAGGGTTTGTTTCGGTAGAGCATCTTAAACGCTATACCACACTGGGGATGGCAACAGATCAGGGTAAGATGGGTAACATCATCGGTATGGCACTGATGGCAGAAGCGCTGGGTAAGGAAATACCGGATGTAGGAACAACCACTTTCCGCCCGCCTTATACCCCGGTGAGTATCGGTGCGCTGGCCGGCCGTGCCTTTGGGGCGCACTTTAAAGCGCTGCGTCGCACACCCATGCACGACTGGAACCTGCAGCACGGTGCAACCATGGTAGACGCAGGGCTATGGCAACGCCCCTGGTATTTTGCACGTGAAGGCGAAACCATTACCGAAGCCTATATTCGTGAGGCAGCAACAACCCGCACAACGGTCGGGCTGTGTGATGTTACTTCGTTGGGAAAAATCGCGATTCAGGGCCCGGATGCGACTGAACTGGTCAACCGTGTTTACAGTAATGCTTTTGCCAAGCTTCCTATCGGCAAAGCACGTTACGGCATTATGTTGCGTGACGATGGCATCGTTATGGACGACGGCACAACCTGGCGTTTTTCAGAAACGGATTACTTCATGACCACTACCACAGC
>CALLLY010000278.1 GCA_938008205.1 uncultured Granulosicoccaceae bacterium | reverse complement strand
ATAGTTTTCATTCTGTCTACCCTTCTTTAAAGCCTTCAGTTATTTTTTGTCAAACCTTCGAACACTCGAGCCACTGCTTCTGCACCGGGATCGTTGTTGCCGATCAGATTATCTTCCGGCACGTAGGCCGCCCTACCGGCTTTGGCACGGCCACTAGTCGCTGTGTTGTCTGCACCGGTGCGTGCTGCAGTAGCAGCACTTTGCAATCCACCCGATAACGCTGCCAGCGCCGGTTGCAAGGCATCAATCATGGTGCGATCACCTACCACTGCACCCCCTACCTCACTCACGCGCTCAAGTCCCTTCAGCAATGCATCTTCAACGGTTGCACCACTCGCACACGCGTCACCACTGGCATTAAAAAATATCGCCATGATGACACCGGAGGAGCCTCCCATGGTTTGACTGAGCTCGTTACCCAGCGCTCGCATTAATTGATCAGCATCTGCCAACGGCATTCGATCGAGACTGCTTTTTAGTGACCTTGCCGCCGTAGCCAGTGTGCTGCCGGTGTCTCCATCCCCGGATTTGGCATCCAGTTCATTTAGATCACTTTCCGCTGCAACCAGTATGTCGCATACTGTCTCGATGGTCGCTCGAGTACCGGCATCTTCTGATGCTGCAGGTGCGGCAGGCGCCAGATCATCGGGTACCGGCTTTACTTGTACCGCTTTAACGGCCTGCATGGCTGGCCAGGCACCTGGACCCACCGGTGCACTTAAAGCATCAAGTTGTTTGTCATCGACTTCTATAATTGAGACTGAAAACCCATGCATGTCGAGTGATGTCATTAACAACGACGGCCCAATGACATGGGTAATGTTGTCACAGGCACTCACCAGTTCATGCGCCAGCACTGACATTTCAAGTGGTGTGGTGCCACCCAGATTATTTAAAAGTGCCACAACCTTTTTACCGGCCATCATCGGCTTGAGTTTATCGAGCACCAGACGCATGGCCTGCGAAGCGCTGGAACACGCCACCTGCTCGACACCGGGCTCGCCATGGATGCCCAGCCCAAGCTCGACGTTGCCCTGACTGATACGATCTTCCTTTGGAGAACCGGGCACGGTGCAGGTATCGAGAGAGGTACCAATAGTGGCTGTGCTATCAATGACCTGCCTGGCCGCTGCAGTTACCTGCTCGAGTGATGCGCCCTCCTCAGCCATTGCACCTGCGACTTTGTGCACAAACAGGGTTCCGGCAACACCACGTGCCTGAGGCAGATCAGGTAGCGCGATATCATCATCAACCACCACCATTTCAACTTGGTGTCCGAGCGCTTTGGCACGTTCGGCGGCAAGGCCGAAGTTTAATCGATCACCGGTATAGTTCTTCACAATAAGCAGGCAGCCGGCACTACCGGTAACCGCAAGAATGCCTGCCAGCACTGCTTCGACCGATGGTGACGCAAACACCTCACCGCACACCGCTGCAGTTAACAAGCCTTTACCCACAAAGCCCGCATGCGCAGGCTCATGACCCGAGCCACCACCGGAAATCAATGCGACCCGGTCTTTGTTCCAGTCACTGCGACAAACCACCTTGATATGCGGGTAACCATCGAGCCTATACAACGCGCCACCGGAGGTCGCTAGAAGCCCGTCTATAGCCTCGGTAACCAGATGCTCTTTTTTATTAATAAACTGTGTCATAGCGTTATTCCAGCAATACGATCGCCGTGTTCGTCGAAGCACAGCGGATTCATCGGTTGTATTTTTACCGTACTCCCTGCCTGATACGGATTGCCTGCAGGACTCAAGGCAGTGATCGCATGTTCACCAACCTGCAGGTGCAAGCGGGTTTGATCTCCCAGGTGTTCAACGCGTTTTACCTGTGCGTCAATACCCTCACCATACGAGATATGCTCAGGGCGTAATCCAATGGTGCTGGCCCGGCCACTGGTAGCAGCAAACATATCCGCAGGTAGAATATTAATGCGGGGCAAGCCCAGTCGACCGGCAACGTACACACTGTTGGGGTTTTCATAAATATCCCTTGGAGAACCAAATTGCACCAATTTGCCTGCTTCGAGCACACCGACATGGGTAGCCATGGTCATCGCTTCTATCTGATCGTGCGTAACGTACAGTAAAGTTGAGCCCAGATCGGCATGTATACGTTTCAGTTCGATACGCAAATCAGCCCGAAGTCTCGCGTCCAGAGAACTAAGTGGTTCATCCATCAGATAGATGGCAGGATCTCTTACTAAAGCGCGCCCGATAGAAACACGTTGCATTTCCCCACCCGACAGCTCAGTGGCTTTGTTATCGAGTTTTCCAGTGATCTGAAGTATTTCTGCAACTTCCTGAACCTTACGTTCAATCTCTGATTTAGAGGTATTGAGTATTGGAGAGCGCAAGGGAAAAGCGAGATTATTGCGAACACTCAAGTGCGGGTACAAAGAGTACTGCTGAAACACCATCGCCACATCACGCTGTGCCGGTGTTTCAGTATTGACCACCCGACCATCAATACTGACAGAACCGCTGTCTGCTTGCTCTAAGCCGGATATAAGCCGCAGTGTGGTTGTTTTTCCCGCACCTGTGGGCCCTAGCAGCACCACAAAACTTCCGTTGTCGATCGTCATGTTCATGTCGATCACAGCCGCTTCGCGACCAAACGATTTACTCAATCCCGACAGCACAACTTCAGCCATTGCGCAGCGCCTCTTCGTTGAGTTCGGATCGAATCGCCCGACCCGTAGACTGATCGAACAGCGTTATTGTCGGTGTATTAAACGATATGCCCAGCTGATCGCCGGCAGCAACAGGCAAGCTGGAATCAACACGCGCCTTTAACTCACCGAATTCAGATTGCAGAACCACAATTTGTGTTGTGCCCAGATACTCGGTTGTCAGCACTTGTGCGCGCAGCGCACCGTCGTCCGCCAACACTACATGCTCGGGCCTCACACCAAACACCAACTGTCCGTCCTGGTGTTCATGCTGCAGCGGTACCGGCACTCTGGCCCCGCCAAGGGTGACCTCTGTCGCGCCTTCATCAATCTGTCCGTTGAAATTCAGGAAGTTCATTGAAGGGGAACCAATAAAGTCAGCAACAAACAAACTGGCCGGTTTATCGTAGATGTCTTGCGGGGTTCCAAACTGTTCAACCACGGCATTATTCATCACCACGATTTTGTCACCCATTTGCATGGCTTCAAGCTGATCGTGGGTAACATACACAGTTGTTGCCCCCATGCGATCATGCAGTGCACGCAGTTCTTCGGACATCCTTTCACGAAACTCTGCGTCCAGTGCACCCAGTGGTTCGTCCATCATGAATGCTTTGGGATCTCTGACAATCGCCCGACCAAGCGCCACGCGCTGACGATCACCACCGGACAAGCCACCAACGGATTTATCAAGCATATCTTCAATACCGAGGATTTTCGCAACCTCGGCTACTTTCGCGCGCACGTCTTTGCGTTTCATACCCTGACTTACCAACGGATAACTTATGTTGCGCCGGACATTCATGTGCGGATACAACGCAAACATCTGGAATACAAACGCGATATCACGTTGTGAAGGCGGGCGTTGGCTGATTTCCTCGCCATCCAAAAAGATCTCACCGGAGGTAGGCAATTCCAGACCGGCAATCATTCGCAGGGTGGTAGTCTTGCCACAACCGGATGGTCCCAACAGCATAAAGAACTCACCATCGGCAATGGTAAACGATGATTCTTTAACCGCCGTAAAGTCCCCGAAATCTTTACGCAGATTTTTAATGATAATTTCAGCCATTATTCCTGTTCCGGAAAATGGCTGACGATGATAAACATCACGGTACCGCAGAGCGTTACGATAAATGAATAGGTGTAAGCCCACATCACAAACGGCTGCATCAACATAAATACACCAGCAGCGATAAGGATGGTGGCAATAATCTCCCACGGACCACGCCGGAAGGTAAACAGCCCTTTAAAAAAGCGACCGATCATTTTCTCACCGCTCCGAAAGTAATACCACGCAGCAGGTGTTTCCTCAGCATGACAGTGAAGATCATTACCGGCAGCAGAAACAGGGTGGCCCCCGCCGCGATAGCAGGCCAGTCAAGCCCGCCAACACCGATAATGGTTGGGATAAACGGCGGTGCTGTCTGCGCGGTTCCCGATGTCAGCAAAACAGCAAAGGCATATTCATTCCAGGCAAAGATCAGACAGAATATCGCTGTTGAGGCTATGCCGGTTGCTGCCTGCGGCAACACCACTTTATAGAATGCCTGAAAGCGGGTGTAACCATCGATCAGTGCAGCTTCTTCGTATTCACGTGGTATCTCATCGATAAAACCCTTGAGTAACCACACTGCCAGAGAAATATTGACCGCTGTATAAAGCAAAATCATGCCGAGGTGGGTATCACTCAGCCCTAGCTTGCGGTACATCAAAAATATTGGGATCGCCACGGCGATAGGCGGCATCATGCGGGTGGAAAGTATAAAAAAAAGCAGATCATCTGCCAGCGGAATCTTAAATCTCGAGAAGGCATAGGCGGCAAGAGTGCCCAGAAAAATACTCAGGAAAGTGGACCCGAACCCGATGATCACAGAATTTAAAAACCTGCCTCCAAACTTGGAAGGCCCGGCAATCACCATGTCCCGCCCGCGAACAATTTCTTCTGCAAAATTCTCGGGGGGCGGCAGACTGGCCAGAGTCTCGGGGCTTACCCGGGTTCTGGTGGTAAAAAGATTCACATAACCTTCAAGCGAAGGGGTATAAAAAACCTTCGGGGGATAGCTAATGCTATCCGGCGGCGTTTTGAAGCTGGTCATCATGATCCACAACAACGGGATCATGGTGATTACCGCATATAAAATAACCAGCGTGCCGGCAAACCACTTTTGCCGAGACGTCGGCTCGGTAATTGAGTAGCTCATGTGCCGTTACCGCTCTTTCACTTTGTTCAGGGCTTTCACATAAATAGACGCCAACCCGAACACTGTGACAAATAAAATGATGGCAAACGCACTTGAATAACCGGTACGCCATTTTTCGAATGCTTCGCGTTTAAGGTTAATGGATGCCATCTCGGTTACGGAGCCCGGGCCACCCCCTGTCAGCTGCACAACCAAATCGAACATTTTGAAATTTTCTATGCCACGGAATAACACCGCCAGCATCAGAAACGGTAGCACCATTGGTATGGTAATGGTAAAGAACTGCCGTAGTTTTGAAGCACGATCAATCTCTGCGGCTTCATAAATGTAGTCAGGAATAGATCGTAACCCGGCCAGGCAGATCAACATCACAAAGGGCGTCCACATCCACGTATCAACAATAACTATGGACCATGGCGCTAGATCGACCGAACCGAGCATTTCAAAACTCGACGGATCCGCACCGGTGAAAAACGCAATAATATAGTTGAACAACCCGATTTGAGGCTGATACAGGAACGTCCAGAAGTTACCAACAACCGCAGGTGACAACATCATCGGCAATACGATTATTGTGGTCCATAAATCGTTACCGCGGAACTTACGGTTGATCAGCCACGCCAAAGCAAAACCGAGTAATACCTGAAAAAACAGTGTCCAGAACAAAAAATGCGCCGTCGCCTGCATAGACAGCCAAATATCACTGTCACCCAGAATGCGCTCGTAGTTTCGCAAGCCAATGTACTTGACTTCGCGGTTGATCCGGTTGGCTTTGTAGTTGGTAAAGCTGAGGTTGATGGTCCAGATCAACGGAAAAATATTGATGGCGAGCAGCAGAAATATAGTCGGACCAACAAATATCCACGCTATTGCACGGTCTGAAAGGCCTTTAATTTTTCGAGCGACACGCACAGGCGTTGCACTGGCGAGACGATCAATGGTCATAAACTGTCCGGGGCTGAATGATCAGTACGGTGGCAACAACCGTTGCCACCGTCAGGTACAGATAGGGCGAGCGTTACAGCTTACCTTCGTCTTCGAAAACCTCTGTCCAGTCTTCGATCAGCATATCAAGCGCTTCCTGTGCAGTACCTTTGTCGGCAACAACGTAGTCGTGAATACGCTTTTGCATCGCAAGTAACAGTTCGGCATAGGTGGGCTCCTGCCAGAAGTCCTGCACGTTCTCCATTGCTTTCAGGAAGTCACCAGCGAAAGGTGCGCTCTCGGTGAAGCCGTCACCTTTTAGTACGGAGTTATGTGCAGAATAACCACCCATGCTCCACCACTGAGCCTGAATTGCCGGATCAGCAAACCACTTGATATATTCCAGAGATGCATCTTTCTTTTCAGAGTAAGAAACCACTGAAATTCCCTGACCACCGAGCGTAGAACCAGCCTGATTTTGCGGAGGATTTACGAAGAAATCGATTTTGTCTCCACCGGTATCAGGATCGGCGTACAAGCCGGGAAAGAACGCAAACCAGTTCATAGCCATTGCAACCTGGCCAGACTTAAAAGCATCCAGACTTTCACCCATGTACGAATTGGTGTAACCCGGAGGCGTGGCGGTTTTATAGAACTCTTTATAAAACTCCAGTGCCTCTACTGCTTCTGCAGAGTTTACGGCGCCTTCCATATCGTATTTGCCAGGAGTATTTTCATACTTGAAACCCCACGGATATAGAGCGCTGGTAGCACCCATGGTAATGCCTTCAGATCCGCGCTCTGTAAATATCGCCGCACCATAGACTTTCTTGCCGTCTATTTCCCGACCCTGGAAGAACTGCGCTATCTGCAGCATCTCTTTTTGTGTTTTCGGCTCACCAAGCTCTTCACCGGTAGCCTCTTTGTAGGCAGCTTTGATATCGTCACGGCCAAACCAGTCCTTACGATAAAACCAGCCGTTAGCATCACCCATGGCTGGCAGCGCATAATAGTTCGGCGTGCCTTTCGGCCACGTTGAATAGGCGTAAACAGTAGCCGGGGCAAAGTCGTCCATGCTGATGCCTTCGCTGTCGAAGAAGTCGTTGAGCTTCACGTAGTGTCCGTTCTCGGCACCGCCACCAATCCACTGGCTGTCACCAATCAGCAGATCGCAAAGTTTGCCGCCAGAATTCAATTCATTGAGCATGCGGTCTGCAAAATTTGGCCACGGCACGAATTCGAAATTCATGCTGTGTCCGCTCTTCTTTTCAAAGTCTTTGCTGAGTTCAACCAACGCGTTGGCGGGATCCCAGGCGGCCCAGCACAGAGTTAGATCCTCTGCATGCGACGAGTTGGCGTAGCACAGCGATGCAAGTGATACCGCAGTGACAGAAGCAAGCTTGCGTACGATCATAATTTCCTCCAGATTTAGCGAGTGATCTTAGTTATTCAGGAGCTAACTTTCGCCTAGCGAGGCCCCCTACACTTGACATACTAAAGGAACTTTCGACCGCAAGTCGAGTATTTTTTGAGCCCCGAAATAAATACCCGGGGTACCGTTATTTGTCGCAAATAAAGTACAGAGCAGCAAAAGAGAGCAATCCAAAGTTTGATTCGCCAACTACTCTACCCACCCTTTAGAGCGTCCGCTCAATCAGTAAAGATCCCGTTCACACCGGAACATTGCTAATTACTGAGCGGCTTAACGCAATACCCGGCTCAACAAAGGAGGTAAACTGTTCGAACTGAGCGCCGCGGTGCAGCAACACCGCCTATGACCAAAAGACTAAATATCCACCAGCCATACCACGGAGCCTTAACATGGCCATCTCCAAACTGGATCATGTCAATGTAAGAACAACTCAGCTGAACAGAATGATCGAGTGGTATACAACCGTGTTGGGATTACGCAGCGGCGAAAGACCGAACTTTTCGTTCACCGGCGCATGGATGTATGCCGGTGATCATGCAGTGGTACACCTGGTTGGCATTGAGGGTGAGCCGGGCACCGGTGCCGAAGTGCCACTTAAACTGGAACACTTTGCGTTCAGCGCTTCTGACAGCAAAGCGTTTGAAATCAGTTTGCAGCGCAGCAGCATACCGTATAGAAAATCTGAACTCTCTGAATTCGGGCTAATTCAAATTAACGTTTGGGACCCCGACGGTAATCATATCCATATAGATTTTCCGATAAGCGAGTAGCTGAACTACGTGCTTGCGTAATTGTGGTTAGCATAATCCATGGGCGTCAGATGAAACTAACTGAAACGCGGCGGGCGAGTAACCTCACAACATTTGCGGCAGTCTATTGCAGGTACGCCTGAAAATTCTGCGGAACGCAAACCGTTCCGACAAGAAACCCTGGAAGCGCAACCCAACCTGATTCAGGTCGGACTATTTTAGCTACCGTTGTTTTGAATCACTTGCTTTAGCAGAGTAACATCCACCTTCTCACCATATCGCAGCTTCAGCCCCTGGAAGTAGGTGTTCACCTGATTGCGGCCATTTTCCTTGGCAACGTACAGGCACTCGTCAGCCTTCTCAAACAGACCTTTTTGATCTACCGAATCTTTCGGTGCACAGGACACGCCAATGGACACCTTGACTGACATGTCTTCGCCTTCATGGTGAACAACCTGAGACTCAACCTTCTTGCGATAGGTTTCCATCAGTTCCGCTGCCTCTTCGGGTTCGGTATTTGGCATCAGCATGCAAAACTCTTCACCGCCATACCGAAATACCAGATCACCGCTACCAGGCCTGATACAGCTCTCCATCACACGGGCTACAGTCTTCAGCACTGCATCACCGGCTTTATGGCCATGAGTATCGTTAAATTTTTTGAAATGATCGATGTCCGACACGGCCAACGACAACGGCTCACCCGTAGCCCGCGCTTGTTCGAGCTGAATCTGCAGCGTGTCTTCGAAGTGGCGGGTATTGTACAAGCCTGTCATCTGATCGGTGATTGACTTGTTATACAACCGGCTCTTGTGCAGATTAACCGCCGCCTGATCTGCAAGCCCCTGGCACAGACTCACATCTTCTTCGGTAAAACGACCAATCTTATCCAGCACCAGGACGTCGTCTTTATTTGAACGAACCTTGTTGGTCATGACGATAACACCTTCAATGTCATCACCACGCATCAATGGCACACAGCAGATACAATAGACCACATTTTTACCGACCTGCTCTATGCTCTTTTTATCGTTCTGGCGTATCGGTTTACGCTGCGCGGCGCACTGACCTGCAATACCCTCACCCAGACTGAATGACTTGGTTGCTGTAATGCCATTGTTGATATCATCACGTACATTCTTGGGGATGTTTCCCCATACCACCCGTATTTCAAGTTTACCGGTCGTCTTATTCAACAACATCAGGTTACCCTTCTGGGCACTCACCGCCTCGACGGCAGTAGAGAGTGTTTCAATACACAGCCGTTTAAAGTCATTAACATTGGCTAACTGCTGATTTACATCGTACAGCGTTTGAATATTTCTAAGGATAGTCTGATTTTTTTCATACTTGAGCGTGGAATCTACATTGGTAGTGGCGATAGACGCCAGTTCCTGCAGGAACGGAAATTCATCTTCACTGATTTGTTTGCCGTCCTGCTTTTCGCCCAGCGTTAACAGACCAAGCACTTCACCATTTTTGATTAACGGGCACCAGATATCAGACTGCAGAATATCCAGATGCCACTTGTCCCACGCAGTATCAAATCGAGGATCACCCTGCAAATCCCTGACACTGAACACATTGCCCTGACGGATAATCTGCCAAAGCAGACCATTGTCCTGAGGAAACTTGTACATATACAACGATTCTGTAGAACCATCACTCAAAGCAAACTCGCCGGGCAATCCAGAGAACGATTTAACCCGATAATAGTTACGACCGGGTTCGAGATCGTCGCGTAGTAAAACTGTGCTGTTCACGGCGCCATACTTTTCACGCACCACAGACATAAAATTGCTCAGCAATTCGCGCAGATTCAGAATATTGCCAAAGCCCTTGCCCGACTGCAGCAGGGCACGCATCTCGAATATCAGAATATCCTGGTGAATTGCTTTGTTGCGATAGTAGTCTAGCTCGTCTTCTACTGTGACCGGCCCCTGCCCGCGGCGTGGACGCGTAGGCTCAATTTCGGCAATTTCTTCGTCATTAGCTACCGATGGAGACTCTATCTCGCTGGTTGAGTCTTCCAGGTCATATTGATACTGCGCTTCTTCTGGTGGTGCCAATGCTGGATCCCCGCCGGTGACAGAAATGGTTATCGATACAACAGTGATCGGACATACTCAGCATTAATTGAGCGAACCGGCACACGTGAAGCGTTTCACAATGTTACAGACAGCGGTGAATCCGAAAAATGCCACTGTAATCAACACCTCAAACGTGAATCCACTCACTGTTTCATTTACCCGACAGGTGGCGCAAATAAAGAATCCGGTTGCACACCGGAAGGAGTACACTTTCGCGCAGCCATCTACCGCACCCAGGAGCCCTCATCAAATGCATCTCGCACGATTCCCACGCAAGTTTATGGCTCACCTGCCTACGCCACTGGAACCACTGCCACGTCTGTCTGCTGAACTTGGCGGACCTGAAATCTGGATTAAGCGAGACGACTGCACCGGTTTGTCCACCGGAGGCAACAAAACTCGCAAGCTGGAATTTTTAATGGCCGAAGCCGAGTTGCAAAAGGCTGATGTGGTGATGACACAGGGAGCGACTCAGTCAAACCACGCACGTCAGACTGCCGCCTTCTCGGCCAAGCTTGGTATGCAATGCCATATCCTGCTGGAAGACCGTACTCACTCTAACAATGCCAACTACAACAATAACGGCAACGTTATGCTCGACCACCTGCATGGGGCGACCACAGAAAAATATCCCGATGGTCTCGATATGAACGCAGAAATGGAAAAGGTGGCGGACCGCTTTAGAGCAGAAGGTAAAAACGTGTACACGATTCCCGGTGGTGGCTCCAATACCACCGGCGCATTGGGTTACGTTAACTGTGCTTTTGAACTACTGGCTCAATGTAACGATAGAAACCTGAAGGTAGATCATATTGTTCATGCCACTGGCAGTGCGGGCACCCAGGCTGGATTAATTACCGGCCTTAAAGCGATGAATGCCAACATCCCGCTACTGGGCATCGGTGTACGCGCGCCAAAAGAAACACAGGAAACTAACGTTTATAACCTTGCCTGCGCAACCGCTGAAAAACTCGGATGTGCCGGTGTGGTAGCAAGAGAAGATGTCATAGCGAATACAGATTACGTTGGTGAAGGCTACGGTATACCTACCCAAAGTGGTCTTGATGCGATTGCGATGTTTGCCGAGCTTGAGGCTATTCTGCTGGACCCGGTTTATTCTGCAAAAGGTGCGGCCGGTTTTATAGATCTGATTCGTCGTGGTCAGTTCAAAAAAGGTGAGCGGGTTGTTTTCCTGCATACCGGTGGCGCTGCCGCCCTGTTTGGTTATGACGGGGCATTCGACTTTTCCGCACGATGGGTGGCTGGTAGCTAAGAATTAAGCCATCCGGTCAATTGCCTCGATCAGTTGGCGCACCCTGGTTTCCGAGGTGCGTCTGCCTCCTGCCGACGGACTGAAATTTGGCTCTGTGACACTACCCTCCACAGGCTCAGCGCATGAAGCATGAACCTCAGATACACCAGTTGCCAGAACTGCATCGATATTTTCAGCTGTCACACCGCAGCCAGGCATGATCGCAATACGATTGCCTGCGTGACTGAATAACTGATGAATCCTGCTTAAGCCATCGAATGCTGTTGGCTTACCACCAGAGGTCAAAACACGCTCGAAACCGAGCTGTATCGCGGTCTCTAAAGCACTGAACTGATCCGGCACCACGTCGATCACTCTGTGCAGGGTTCTTCCCAGACTACCCGCAGCAATAGACAGTCGTTCAAGCATCGCAACATCCAGGTTGCCATCATCACCTTGTGCGCCCAGTACAACGCCGGCGAGACCACACTGCCTGGCGGCATCGATATCCGCCAGCATGATCTGTTCTTCATTCATAGAAAAGTGAAATAAACCCGTGCGGGGTCGTATCATTGCGTAACAGGGTACCGGCAAGCGGCCAGCTGCCTGCATCAATCCAATAGAAGGAGTTAATCCTCCTTCAGACAAGGCGTAACATAACTCTATTCTTTGCGCGCCTGCACGGACTGCAGCATGAGCACCTTCGATGGTGTCGACACAGACCTCAAGCAAGACACTATTAGTGGTCAAAGTTAATGACCAAAGTACGCCTCGGTTAATCGCGTATCGTTGCGCAATTCATCAACGGTACCCTGAGCTTTAACCACACCGGACTCAAGCACATACAGCCGTTCAGCTAAAGTCATCGCGAAGTTGGCATTCTGCTCTGTGATCACAATAGTTGCACCCAGGTCATCACGCATCTTTCTTAACGCCACAGCGATCTCAGAACATACTTTTGGTGCAAGGCCGATGGTGGGCTCGTCCACCAGCAGCAGACGCGGGCTTGTCATTAGTGCACGCCCCAGAGAGACCATTTGTCTTTCGCCCCCGGACTGTGTGCTGGTTTCCTGGTTTTTTCGCTCTTCAAGGCGCGGAAACAGCTGATGAACAGTGGCAAGATTTCTTTCTATATCACTGCGCGCTGTAAAAGCGCCAACCAGCAGGTTATCTTGGACACTCATGTACGGGAACAGATTAAAGCGCTCCGGCGCGTACCCGACACCACCTGAGACTATTGCAGCACTGCCAAGGCCAACCAGTGATTTTCCTTCCATGCGTATATCACCGGTGACGGTAGTCAGCCCCATGATACTGTCGAGTAGCGTCGACTTGCCGGCACCATTCGCGCCGACAATAGCAATAATTTCTCCCGCCTTAACATCCACACTGACGTTATGCAGCGCTTGCGCCTTGCCGTAAAACGCGCACAGGTTATTCACTTCCAGAAAGTTCACTAGACCACTCCCAAGTAGGAAGAGCGCACATCAGCATCATTCATCACTTCGTTAAAACCACCCTCGGCAATCTTGCTGCCGTGATTGATGGCGATAACATGGTCTATTAACGGCTCAAGCGCCTTGAGGTCATGACTGACAATCAGAAACGTCATACCGTCTTTACGCATCTTTTGAATCACTTGTGTGATCTGTGCAATTTCAGCCACTGTCAGACCCGCAAATACCTCATCGAGCAACATCACTTTAGTACCGGTAGCAATCGTGCGTGCCATCTCCAGCTTGCGCAGATCACCCATCGATAACTCACCCGGCGTCTTTTCAAGATCTGATTCCAGAAACCCCACACTCAAGGCTAACTCGGTTTCCTTTTCACGCCGCGGCTTGGACGCAATCATTTGCCACAGGTTGTTTGGCATTAATCCAACGCGAATATTTTCAAGCACACTCATGTCGCTGAATGGTCGTGGTACCTGGTAGGTACGGCTTACTCCGCGCCGTATCCGCTCTGGCGTTGTATCGTTGGAAATTTCCCGCCCAAAGAGTTCTATAGATCCTGAAGTCTGGCGATGCTCTCCCATAATTTGTGCGAACACGGTGGTTTTACCTGCACCATTCGGCCCGATCAGTCCAACGGACTGACCCTCTTTAACCACAAAAGAGAGATTATCTGTAGCAACCAGCCCTCCGAATTTTTTAACCAAATTAGAGATCTTTAAAGAAGAGGTCATACCGTCTCCTTGCGATCAGCCGCGCCACGTAATCGCTGCCAGCCTTTATCGATCAGTGCGATCAGACCTTTTGGCTCATACATATATAACAGCAGTGCGATCAGGCCATATATAAAGTAACGCTCTGCACCAGGCAGGTATGGTCTGAGATACTCCAACAGAAAGGTCAGGAAAAAAGCACCGATCACCGGGCCGATTATGGTTGAGGCCCCGCCAATTAGCGCGGCAACAATAATCGTGAACAGGAAATTGATATCAAACAGCGCCCGTGGTGCGATAGACCCCAGATAATGTACGTAGAATGCCCCGCCCAGGCCGGCAACAAACGCACTGGTTAAGAATGCAAAGAGTTTAAGTTTGGTGGTGCTAAGGCCACTTCCCCGTACTGATTCTTCATTCATGCCCACCGCACTTAACGCTGTGCCGAGCTGGGTTCGCATCAGTAACCACATACTCAATGCTACCGCGAGCATCAGACTGACTGACAGGTAATACCCGTTTACCGCACCACGCGTCAGCGTTTGCACACCGGACATGCCCCGTGTACCACCCGTTAAATCCGGTCTGATCACTTGCACCAGTTGATACATCAGTTCCATAAAGGCGAGTGTCACCAATGCAAAGTAACTGCCCTTGATACGCAGCGCTGGCAGAAAAACGATAATTCCGCCAATCATGGTCATTACCACTGCAGCCGGTATCGCAAACTCAATGGGAACATCAAACCGCTTGGTAAGAATGGCGGAGGTATAAGCACCAATACCAATCAGGAACGGATGGCCAAAACTAATGTAGCCGGTACGCCCCGATAACACATCCCAACTGATGGCAAAGATAGCCAGGAAGTTGGCAAAGATTAAAGTTCGCAGCGTACCTTTTGATACAAATTCGGGAATCGCGAACATTAGTGCAACAAACGCGAGCCACATCACCACGTGGGTCCAACGCAGGTTCATCACAGTTCCTCCCGCCCGAACAGACCTTGCGGGCGAATCACCAGCACCCCGATGATAAGCAGCATGGTAAATACACCACGTAACTCCGGTGCAATAACAGACACCGCCAGTACCTCCATAAAACCGACAATGTGAGCGACGATTAAGGTACCGATAATAGAACCGATACCACCGACAATAACGACCGCCACAGAAATGATTAACGGTGCAACCCACATTGATGGTGATAACTGCGTGTAGCTGGCAAAAAATACTCCGGCGGTTGCCCCTAGCGCACCGGAAAGCCCCCACGTAAACATATTGATTTTGTCGGGATCAACACCGGAGATGGCAGCCCCCTTAGTATCCATGCTCACTGCCTGCATGGCACGCCCGACATGGGTTTTGCGAACAAAAAAGTACAGGCCGATCAAAATCGCCCAACTGGCAATGGTTGCGGTAAGAAGATTGTAAGTGACAGATGCACCTGCTACCTGAGTAACGCCTGGAACTATTGGCAACAGAATTTTGGAGCTGTCGCCGTAGAGAAAAACCACACCAGCCTGCAACACCACAGCAAGAATTAACGTGGAAATTTCCACCGCGACGTGATCGCCCTTCAGAGGTTTAACCAGCAAGCGATATTTTAATAATCCAACCAGACATCCAACTACCGCTGCCAACAACAACCCTATCAGCTTGGGTACACCCAGTGTTTGGGATATGGTGAAGTAAACATAACCGCCTATTAGCAGGTAAGCGCCATAAGCAAGATTGAGCACGCGACCCACACTGAATATCAGTGTAAAGCCCATTGCAATAAGCGCATATAAGCCGCTGAGCAATAAACCCTGAATAATTATTTGCATTGAGATATTTTCAGTTACCGGCACCTATAGCAGGTGCCAGCATTTTGCTTAAGCGTTGCGGACTACTTCTTTACCCAACTCGGCACTGTAAATTCACCGGTGGCATACTTCTCGGGGTAAACAACGGCGGAACTTCCGTCCTCATACCACTGGATCACAACCATGGAGGGTGAACCATCTTCATAGGGCTCGGTAATATCAAAACGAGCGTTGTGGGGATAGGTTCGACCTGTGCGGGGCTCTACTTCATCATTACCCCAGAAGCCATAACGAAGCCATGGCTCGCCATCGAGATCGAGTTTCAGATCCTGCTTTTCCATGGCAGTCACCCAGGTGGTGTTGTTAAAACCACCTGCTTCTTCAGCAGCAGCCATAGCCTGCTTTACACCATGATAGGCATTAAACCCGTTAAAGTGCGGCATTACCGGTCGTGACTTGTACTTGGCCTGATACGTATCAACAAAGGCCTGCGATACCGGGTCGAGCCTAAAGCCCACCGAAGGTACGGGAGACAGCGTTGAGATACCACCACCGGCACCACCAGTGTCCTCCCAGAACTCTTGTCCCAGAGCCGCAACATTAACCCCGGTCATTCCCATGGGTACCTGAAGCTTCACATACTGTGAAGAGACAACCTGGGAGTTAACCGAGCTGACCAGATAGATAAAGTCTGCGCCACTGTCCTGTGCACGCGAGAACAGCGGAGCAAAGTCATTGGTGGTGATGTCATAGACTATCGTATCGACCACTTCAATGCCTGCGTTTGGTGCGAGTGCTTCAGTTACCAGGCCTGCGATGGCACCACCAAAAGCGGTATCTTCCTGCAGAATGATCACCTTCTCCCAGCCCATTTTTTCTTTTAGTACGTCTTTACCAAAATCAATATAGAGCGTCGCTAGTGCTTCATCGGAGGCAATATTCATGAAGTAAGGCTTCATGGAATCATAATCCTCGACAATCATATCGATAATACCGACATAGGAAGTCCAGGTATCGAGTGTTGGAATCTGAAATTCCTGCATACGAGGTAACCAGCCGAGAGATACATCATCGATAGAACCGGAGATAATAAAGTCGACTTCTTCGGTTTCTGCCAGATACTCGTAGGCTTTAACACCTTCAGTTGGATCTTCTGCGGTATCTGCCTTCACCAGTTCAATCTTCTGACCCAGCACACCGCCTTTGGCATTTAACTCTTCGATCGCTATTTCGGCACCACGCAGCGTACTGAGACCCGTATCCGATGATGTTGACCCAATAAAACCAACTTTGATTTCTGCCGTGGCTGCCGTAGTCATGGCCGCTAACCCCAGCGCCATCAGCAATGGTGATTTCTTAAAGTTCATAATTTCTCCTCGCATTATCAGTTTGATAAACAGTGGACCCTAGTAGGCGATATTGCCTTGTGGATCGTGAATGATCGCGTCGACATCAATTTCTACCATCATGCCGGGTTGTGTCAGTCCCGCTTGTACACCGGTTAAAACCGGATTTACTGCTTTAAAGAACTCTCCATGAGCCTTAACAAAACCCGACGCGTTGGCAATGTCAGTTAGATAGCAACGGGTTCGAACCACATGCTGACGCCCTGCCCCGACCTTGCCGAGCGCTTCTTCGATTCGTTGTAAAATATATACAGACTGGGCGTAGGTATCGCCCGGTGCATGTAGTTTACCGGACGGCTCTATCGCTGTTGTTCCGGCCACATATACAAACGGACCTACGCGTTTTGCCCGTGCATAACTACCCACCTCTTCAAAACGCCCGCCCGACTGAAAGCTTTGGATGGTCATTGCGGCCCCAGACGCTGCCGAATGCTATCTGCAGCACTGGCAAGTAATTGCAATTCGTGATCAGTGAGTGGCATTTGCTCCACCTCCAGCAATCCACTCATACCAATGGACGCCGGTACACCAAGCACTACATTGTTGAGCCCGAACTCACCATTAAGCATCACTGATACTGGCACTGAACCGCATTTCGCACCACGAATATGATCAAGTAGCTCTACACTCGAATGCGCCGGTGCGATGGTTGCCGAACCGGATTTTTTTAAGGCCACTACCTGCCCGCCACCGGTTATTGCATCTTTCACGCAGGCTTCAATTTGTACCGGTGATAAAAGCTCGTGTATGGCCCTGCCCTTGATACGGGCCAGTGATGTGACTGGCACCATTTCATCACCATGACTGCCCAGTGCTATCGCCTCGACATCGGCAGTGGTAACACTGGCAGCCTTTGCCAGTGACGCTCTAAAGCGACTGCTGTCGAGTGTTCCTGCCATACCCAGGACACGTTCACGCGGGAATCCGGTTACCTGCAACATTTCAACGGTCATTTCATCCAGTGGATTAGTCACAACAATCACAATGGCATTGGGCACCTGCACTTTTAACACTTCACCCACCGAATGAATAATGCGTTTATTCACCCCGATAAGATCGGCGCGGGTCATCCCCGGAGAACGTGCGCGACCGGCGGTAACGATCACTACCGCCGCACCTGCGACCTGCGCCATGTCGGTTGAGCCGGTGACTGTCGTTTTGGTGCGGGTGATACCACTGGTGTGATTTAAATCAAGCGCAATCGCCTCTGCCATGCCTGGTGAGATATCAATTAAGGCTATCTCATCGGCAATATCATTATTGGCTGCCAGATGGGCGATATTGGCACCCACACCACCCGCACCGACCACCGCGATTTTACCAAATCGTTTTACCTGTCGGTTTTGTTGGCGAGCAGGTGCGATCCATTTTGCACCGCGACGATAGAGTCCACGTCGCAATGCAGTGGCACCATCAGTGACTGGATGTGCGGGTTTTTCAATAGGACCATCAAGTAACGCTATGCCGAGCCGCTGCGCGGTTTCGGTTGCCATAGCGGTAACAATATCACCTGGCATTACTTCAAATACAATACGCCCGCGTTGCCGTGCCTGTTCTAACAGCTCGGAACCAATGACGCGGCGCTCACTCATTAACTGGCAGCCTGTCCTTCAACCGCTTCAATGGCTGTAACTGCAGCCGCCATGGCGGTATTGACCGAGTTTTCCGAACCAGAGAAGAACAGTCGTCCGTAGCGCCCGACTGCGCGCACCTCAACGATATCTATTTCTGCAGATTTTTCGGCTTCGTTAGTAGCAATAGCAATGTAGGCTGCAGGCGCGCACTCCACAATGCCCAGCGTCTGACCGGGCACCAGCAATGATCCCTTGCGCCATTTGTTGAGCAACTGTGCCTGGTACGGTTCTACCGAGTTAATAATTTGCGTATTCGCTATAGAAGGCTTCAGGCGATCGGACATCGAGGCACCGAGCTCAGACAATATCGCCTCTCGCGCTGAAGTGACTTCTGCGTTGGAAGGTGAACGCAGGATAAAAAAACCAAACTCTCTTTCTACCAGTTGCGAGGTCGCTTCTACCGAGCTTGCTTTTAATGCACGATCAATCAATGTAAAAACTTCATTGCCGGGTGCAAACTCGCCAATCAATACCGTGTCACCAGACAAAGGTATTGACCCTTGTACGGTAGCACCGTTATACGCTGCAAACTTCGGCTGCAGGTTATCGATCTGCATCAGCGCTCTAATGGTAATGTCGCTCACGCATCCTCTCCATACTGTTGGTAAATATCACGCCACGGTCTGCACTCATAGGCAACGCGTTTAATGTTGATAAGATGCAGTGCAGTGACATTATCTGAAGTGATTGAACCCGACCAGGTACCAGTGCCTAACATAAAGCTCGGTTCCAGATCAGTTGAGTAGCCCATACCACCGATAATACCGGGGGTATTCACCAGCACACGACCGGTAGGCGCTTTAGCAAACTGAGCAACCACAGCAGGATCTGAAGAATGCACTACTGAGGTATGACCCCAGCCTTCAAACTTCGCAATTCTGTGCGACAGTTCAATTCCGTGATCACTGTCTTTCGCTTCATAAAACGCCAGTACCGGATTAAGCTTTTCTGCAGATAGCGGACGCTGCCAGCCAATCTCTGTTTCTTCCGAAATCAAAGCTCTGGTTCGTGGCGGGACCGAGAAGCCGGCTTTTTCAGCCAGTACCTGTGGCGACTGCCCGACACGCTCCGGATTCATTGCACGTGGACCATTGAAGATCACACCTGCCAGTCTGTCTGCTTCTGCAGCAGTACAAAAATACCCTCCCTGCAGCTTCATCTCATGGCGAAGTTCACGAGCGATTGCTTTGTCTGCAATCACAGCCTGTTCGGAAACGCACGCAGTACCGTAGTCGAAACACTTGGAGGTAATGATCTGGTCGGCGACTTCGGCAAGATCAGAGGCCTTACTCTCGTGCACATAACACGGCACATTACCGGCACCCACGGCGAGTGTAGGTTTACCGGATGAGTAGGCAGCTTTCACCATTGCCGGCCCACCGGTGGCCATGACTACCGAAGTTCTGCGATGACTCATCAGTTCGGCAGTACCCTGCTGTGTGACCTGATCAAGACATTGAATCAGACCGCGAGGCGCACCCATGCGCTCTGCCACATCGGCCATGATTTTTACTGTTTCCAGCCCGCATTTCACACCGCGCGGGTGTGGCGCACACACTATGGCATTACCTGCTTTCACCGCAGACAGCACTTTAAAAATAATCGTAGAAGTCGGGTTGGTTACCGGTATCAGGGCCGCAACCACACCCATCGGCTCACCAAACGCAGCAACCTTCGTAGCGTCATCACGCCACAACAAACCGAGTGTGGTGATTTCGCGCAAATAATCTGCAACCGACAATGCATTAAACAGATTTTTAACGCGCTTGTCGGGTGCGTTGCCATAACCGGTTTCATCAACTGCCATTTGCCCGAGGCGTTTCGCTTCAGGTTCAATAGCACGGGCCATTGCAGCAACAATGCTGTCTATGTGTGACGGGTCGGTACCCAGGAATTTCTGATAGGCGGCAAACGCATCTTTAGCACAGCGTCGTGCGGATGCAACAGAGTTAAGATCAGCATCCATTAGCGTTCACCTGCGGCGATTTTATCCATCGCTTTGCGTGCGGAGTCTATATCGGCTGCAGACACTCCAATGGTGTTAAGGCTGCGTCCTGCGGCAGCCACATCGACACCGAGCACACTGCTGACCAATGTAACCATTGATTGCGTCATTGGCGTTGCAGTACCGGTCAGTTCTGCAGCAGACATTAACGGCACCAGTGAGCCGATGACTCCGTCTCGCAGTATTCCGGCACAGGATTCACGGTCCGGTATAACACGGCTGCCTTCGCCTCGGGAAGTACCTGCATAAGTGGTTATCCAGTCTTCGCAGTCAGGCAGGTTGCGCACACCAAAATGTCGGGCAACGGCTAACCTTTCTTCAGCCAGCTGTTCTATAACGCTACGCTGTGCATCACCAATGAGCGTGGCAAACGTGGCATTTTCAGGCAGTGGCTGTCCGCCCATAGGTATATGCACCGAACCATCTCCCACTGCGGGCCCGTTGATTAACAAGGCCGGTACCTCCACCACTGCAGAACCATCGGAAAATCCACTTTGCAAGACGCTTTCTACAGGAACAATATTCGGCAGGTAGCGTTGCAGCTGAGTTAACACCTGCGTTCGACCACTGGGCAAAGTTGCAGCGGGAACGGCAGCCATGGAAGACAAGGTTAACTGCGATCCGTTTTCACTGACAAAAAATGGCAAACCTTGTGTTTCGACTATAGTGACATCCGCTTTGCAACCACCAATACGCAACAGCCAGGCTGCCTCCAGTGCCCCTAGAGAACGCCCTGGCGCCAACACCAGCACCTGCCCGTCAGACAAGTGATCTGCCAGCACCATCGCATAGGTTCGTTGTTTATGTACCGGGCCGGTCAGAAAAATAACATCGGCATTGGCAACTGCGTTATCGAGCTCAGCAGTGGTCTGTACTGAAGGCACGCCAGTGCGATCAATTTGATAAGAGCCCACCGGTCCTTCACCACGCAAAGCGATGCCTGATCCGTTGCGCAACTGCTGCAGTTCTGCACCATAGGCCGAGAACAGCGATACTGTTGCATTTTCAGCCAGACACATCGCAGCAATTAAACGTGCATCCGCAGCCCCACCCAGCACCGCCACTCGGTCCAGTGAGTTGGTTTCAGTAACTGTTGCACTGCCGCTTGTACGACCTACCGCTTCGGTGAACTCGGCAAACTCATTACTCATGACAGTTGCTCGCCGTCATTAAAAGTGTCTCACTCTAATCGCTGTGACTATAGTGATTCGATTATCGCTTCAAGCTCATCATGTGGACGTGCGATGACATGCACTGCCACCACCTCACCGACTTTATTGGCCGCTGTGGCACCGGCGTCGGTTGCAGCCTTTACTGCACCGACTTCACCGCGTACTAAGGTAGCCACCAGACCACCACCGGGTTTGGTTTGGCCAATTAAAGTGACACTGGCAGCTTTCGCCATTGCATCTGCAGCCTCGATAGCCGCAACAATGCCGCGTGTTTCGATCATGCCTAGTGCAGTTTGTCCTGGGGCGGGTTTTGCCATGGAGGTATCCTCGTAAAATTTTATCGGGTCGACTTACGTACTTTGCTGGTCACACCTGACTTCGCTGTAGAAGCCTTTTTCGGTGCACCGGCTTTAGAGATTCGGGTGGCGCGGGATTTTTTTACCGGCGGCGCAGGCACTGTAACGCTGTCGACAATCGCTATCACACAGGCATCAACGGGCAACGTGGATGCGTTTTCAGCAAGCCTTGCCGCAGAGCCCTGCACCAGCAACACTTTATCTGTTACACCAGCACCGACTGTATCGAAAGCAACAACGGCGGTTTCCTGTACTACATCATCCGCATCGATAATATTAGTCAGCAGCAGCTTGCCACCCACCAAAGCGGCATCTTTCACGGTACCGGTTACCGTGCCGGTCACAACTGCCAGTTTCATCTAGAAATTATCCAGGTAACGGGCGGTTTCAACCGGGGTGACCTGATTGGCAAAAAAGTCCAGTTCACGTTCGCTTTGCTGCAGTGTCAGTTCGTACATGTCATCACCCATTACGGCCTTCAGCCATTCCGACTCGCGAGCCAATCTGACTGCCTCGGTGAGGTCTGTGGGAATGGGTGCCGCATCGGCCTCTTCATAGCCGTTGCCTTCGGTCATGGCTGTAGGTTCAATAGACTGTTCAATACCGTCGAGTCCGGCGGCGATATCTGCTGCCAGTAAGAGATACGGATTGCAGTCTGCTCCGGCGTCTCGTTTTTCAACGCGGGTAGCGCTCTCTGATCCTTGAATAATCCGAATACCGACGGTGCGATTGTCGATACCCCAGGTAGTATTGATCGGGCAGAATGAATACGGTTGTCGACGCCTGAAACCGTTGACAGTCGCACTTCCGCAGATGGCATTTTCCGCCATACGTTTTTGCAGGCCGCCAACAAAATATTTACCAGCCTGACTCAGTTCACCATTGTCGGCAAACATGTTCTTGCCATCTTTCCACAGGGAATAGTGACAGTGAAAACCATTGCCGGACTCCTCAAAGAACGGCTTTGCCATGAACGTCGCTTTGTAGCCATGCTGGTTAGCCAGTTGCTTAACCAGTGATCGGAACATCACTACACGATCAGCAGAGTCGAGAGCCGCACCATAGCGAATATTCACTTCCACCTGCCCCGCCGCATACTCAGGGTTGGATTGTTCTATAGGAATACCTGCCGCATTGATCTGGCTGCGAATCGGTCCCAGTACGTGCTCAAGTTCGGCAGCTCGATCAAGACCGTAAACGCCGATACCGGAGTCTTTAGGCATATTGGTTTCAGGGTCGAGTAAGTAGAATTCCAGTTCAGTACCCACCTGTACATCGATACCCATATCGGCGGCACGCTTAACCTGGCGTTCGAGCACGATACGCGGGTCTATCGGTACCGGCTGATGATCCATCCCTTCGGCGCGAGCAAAGGACATTGCGACACCCGGCTCCCACGGTAGCGCGACAGGCCTGGTCATCGGAAACATATGGAAGTCCGGATAACCATTGTCGAAATTAACGCATGGTGTGTCCCATACATCGCAGGTCATGTCGATGGCAAATAGTGCGATGGAGTACGCGTTGCCAGAGTCGCA
>CALLLY010000277.1 GCA_938008205.1 uncultured Granulosicoccaceae bacterium | reverse complement strand
CTTTGCTCGCAGAGTTGCGAGCTGGTTCGAGGACGTTGGTTCGGATGTTGGTGGCATGCAGGTTGTGGTAGTTGGTCAGAATCAAAACGATGACTGGTGCCGGCGTCACTGGGAGTTGGTAGCCAGTGATGGTCAAGGTCCGGAGATACCCACTTTGCCGGTATCTGTGTTGTTGGAAAAACTGCGCGATGGTATTGTTGAAACAGGTGCCACAGCTGCTCCTGGTACCGTGTTGTTAAGTGAGCTTAACCACCGCTTTGCTTCAGTAGATGCTGAAACTCGAATCGTTGATGCGACTGTGCAGCCGGTATTCAGATCCGTATTGGGATCCGGGTTCACGCAATTGCCGGTCCCTGTCCAGTCTTTACACAATCATATAGGTACGGCTTGCTACGAAGGCAGTGCGGAGTCAAAAGGGCCTACTGGAATGACTGGTCGTATAGCCGCATGCTTGTTCGGGTTTCCCGGGCGGGCACAGGAGATTCCCGTTACGGTGACATTAACAGCTACTGAAAATGCAGAGCACTGGACACGGAATTTTGCCGGCTCAACATTTCACTCCACGTTAACACAAAACAAAAATGGCAGAATGCAGGAACGTTTCGGGCCTGTGACTATGCAGCTTGGATTATATGTGAGTGATGGACGATTGTATTTTCCAGTTCATAGTGCGCGGCTTTTTGGTGTGATTCCGTTGCCTCGTTGGTTATTGCCAAAAAGTGTGGCCTGTGAGAGTGTTGATGCTCAGGGCAGGTTCAGGTTTGATGTAGAATTGCATACGCCTTTCGGTGCCCGAATTGCCCACTACACCGGCTGGCTGGTTTTAAAATAAGACTATTTGGATACTTCGTATGAGTAGTGTTGCCAACAAGCAAGCATATAGGGACTTTTGTGAGCGTAGCAATGCAAGCGCCGCAGGTGCAGCAGGCGAGTTCTTTGCTGATGACGCGCTGATCGAGGTAGTGCATCCTTTCAATACCATCACATTCTACGTGCGCCAAAATCGATAGATGTATAAGAAGTTGCTGGTTATTGAGGCAATTTTGCTAATCACTGGAGAGACACAATGATACGATTTTCGAAAACCATACTATCCGTGGCTGCAGGCAGCCTTTTTGTCTTTGGCAATGCGCTTGCTGAAAGTCATATTCCAGCAGGTACCAGGCTTGCGGAAGAACAGATTTTTACTTACCGTGTGCTCGATGAGCACACTTCTGTAGATCCACAGGTGGTAGAAGATGTGTCTGGTGCTGAAATTGTACGGGATCTGTTCGAAGGGTTAATGAATCAGGACGCCGATGGTAACCTGGTGCCCGGGGTAGCAGTTGGCTACGAGGTCAACGAAGACAACACTGTCTATACGTTTACGCTTAGAGAAGAGGCAAAATGGTCGAATGGTGACCAGGTTACCGCTCACGATTTTGCCTATGCATGGCGGCGTGCCGCAGATCCGGAGCTGGCATCGCCGTATCAATGGTTTATCGAGTTGATGTCACTGGATAACGCCAGTGCCGTAATCAAAGGTGACGCACCGGTTGATTCCCTGGGTGTGAAAGCGGTTGATGATCTTACCTTTGAAGTGACGCTGTCTGCACCGCTGCCGTACTTCCCGCAAATGACGACGCACTCCACAACGTTTCCCGCGCCGAAGGCAGTGATTGAGGCGCACGGTAAAGACTGGACGAAGCCTGAAAATATCGTGTCCAACGGCGCTTACGTTCTTACCGAACATCTGCCAAGTGAACGTTCTGTGCGGGAGCGGAATACCCTTTACTGGGACAACAAAAACACCACTATCGATAAAACCATCGCACTGGTGATTAACGATGAAAATGTCGCGTTAACCCGCTTTCTGGCTGGTGAACTTGATAGAACAGAAGTACCGGCAGGACAGTTTCCCAGGCTGAAAAAAGAACATCCTGATGAAGCGATTAGTTTCCCGCGTTTGTGTAACTACTACTACACCTTTAATTTAAGTGATTCCGGACCGCAAGCGTTTAAGGATGTCAAAGTTCGTCAGGCGCTGGCACTTGCCGTTGATCGAAAAATTATTACACAGAACGTACTGGCAGGTGGACAACCGGAAGCTTATACATTTACGCCTGCAGCGGTTGCGGCGTTTACTCCGCCAGGTACTGAAATGGCAGCCATGAGTCAGGCAGACCGTGATGCAAAAGCCAAAGCCTTGCTTGAAGAAGCAGGTTTTAGTAAAGACAACCCATTGAGCTTTGAGATGATGTACAACACCTCTGAAGCACACAAAAAAATAGCCGTTGCTATGAGTCAGATGTGGAAGCAAAAGCTTGGTGTGCAGGTGCAACTGACCAACATGGAGTGGAAGGTCTTTCTGGAAACCCGCGGCAACCAGAACTTTGAACTGGCTCGAGGTGCCTGGTGTGGTGACTATAACGAGGCCTCTACGTTTCTTGATCTACTTGACAGCGAATCCGGCTACAATGATGGCAAGTTCGTTAATGCCGATATCGATGGTTTGCTCGAACAGGCAAAAAGCAGTGATGATGCCGCCGGTCTATACACAAAGGTCGAGGAAATTATTGCCGCAGAGATGCCGGTTATTCCGGTGTATCACTATGCAGGCGTTTATATGATGGGTAGTGATGTGGGTAACTGGCCGGTGAATAATGTTGAGCAAAACTGGTATTCCAAAAATCTCTACAAGACAGCACAGTAAGCAATAACGCAATGCCGTCCGCTCGGGCGGCATTTGCAGTTGCTGCATTATGTTAGGTTATACCCTGCGCCGGCTGCTGGCGGCGATTCCGACAATCCTCGTGCTGGTGGTTGCGAGCTTCTTTTTAATGCATGCCGCCCCCGGCGGGCCGTTCACATCTGAGCGTCCGTTGCCACCGGAAGTGCTGGCAAATATAGAGGCACGCTATGGGCTCGATCAACCGCTGTGGAAACAGCTGTGGGACTACCTGACAAATATTTTCCTGCGTTTTGACTTCGGTCCATCTTTTGTATTTAAAGACCGCGATGTTAACGACATTATTGCGCAGGGCTTTCCTATCTCTTTAACCTACGGCTCACTGGCGTTTCTGGCGGCAACTATTGTGGGGGTTGGCTTAGGCATAGCGGCGGCCATTCGCCACAACACCTGGGTTGACTATGTAGCGGTAAGTCTGGGTATTGCTGCTCAGGCGCTGCCCAATTTTATTATGGGGCCACTGCTGATTCTAACGTTTACGCTCTGGCTTGGCCTGTTGCCCGGTGGTGGCTGGAATGGCGGGCAGTGGCAATACCTGATCATGCCGGTAATTGCGCTATCTACCTCCTATATGGGATCAATTGCACGGCTTACCCGGTCTTCCATGCTCGAGGTAATGACGTCAAATTACATTCGCACAGCACGCGCTAAAGGCTTGCCGGAGAGGAAAATTATCTGGAGTCATGCACTCAAGCCAACACTGCTGCCAGTGATTTCATATCTTGGACCGGTATTCGTTTACGTACTGACCGGCTCGGTGTTTGTTGATATGTATTTTTCTACCGGCGGGTTGGGTAAATCGTATGTCAGCTCGGCGCTCACCAGGGACTATGCTGTTCTTTTAGGGGTGACCATACTCTACGGAGTGCTGACCGTTGTTGTGAATCTGCTTACCGATCTTGCCTATGCGTGGTTCGATCCGAAGATTCGATTCCAGTAGCTATGTTCGGGCGATCTAAAAAAGCGCAGGTGCTGGCAGCTGACATTACTGACTACACGGCGGTGCGCGGGCGTTCTTTGATGCGTGATGCCCGCGATCGTTTTTTACGCAATAAGGCCGCGATTGCGTGCATGATCGTACTGATTTTCATTGTGCTTTTTGTTGTCGTAGGTCCGCAGTTCGCAAAATGGGACAACGAAGAGATTGACTGGGCGGCGCTCGGGGATGTTGTGGTATTAGGTGCGCCGGCAATCGAAAGCGGACACTTCTTCGGCACCGATTCGTTGGGCAGAGATTTGTATTCCCGCACTATTCAGGCAACCGGGACTTCTTTGCTGGTAGGGTTGATCGGTACCACGATGGCATTGATATTCGGCACCGCGTGGGGGGTGTGTGCGGGTTACTTCGGTGGCCGTGTCGACAATATCATGATGCGCATAGTCGATATATTACTGGCAATACCGGCAACGCTTGTGATTATTCTTATTCTGGTGGTAGCCGGCCGTTCTTTCGTCGCGCTGTTTGTTGCATTGGGTGCGGTGTCCTGGCTTAGCATGGCACGTATTGTTCGAGCGCAAACACTGGCACTAAAACATCGCGAGTTCATAGAAGCAGCGCGAGCGGGTGGTGTTTCAGAACTGATGATTATTGTCCGCCATATTCTGCCCAACCTGTTCGGTGTGGTGATCGTCTATGCATCGTTGATGGTGCCGGAAATGATTCTTACCGAGAGCTTTATTTCGTTTCTCGGCCTTGGAATATCCGAACCTTATACGTCACTGGGGGCATTGATCTCGGAGGGCGCCGGCACCATGGGTTACGGCACACTATGGCAGTTGGCGTTTCCTTTGGCTTTCTATGTAGCGATTATTATCACTATGTATTTTATTGGTGACGGACTTCGTGACGCGCTCGACCCGAAGGACCGCTGAAGTGACGGCGCTTTCAATTGACGATCTGCAGGTTAATTTCGACACCCCCGACGGTGTTGTAAACGCGGTTACCGGTGTATCACTTGCAGTTACGGCGGGGGAATGTCTGGGCATTGTTGGAGAGTCCGGATCCGGCAAAAGTCAGTTGTTTATGGCCGCAATGGGTTTACTGGCGGGCAATGGCAACGCCACCGGCTCGGTGCAACTCGCAGGGCGGGAAATTCTCAATCTGCGCATCGACCAGCTTAATCAGATTCGTGGTAACGAGGTTGGTATGATCTTTCAGGATCCGCTCACCGCGCTGACCCCGCACATGCGTGTCGGCAGGCAAATGGCGGAAGTAGTAAACGTTCACCGCAATATTCACGGGGCTGCTGCGCAACGTTTGTGTCAGGAATGGCTGGACCGTGTGCATATTCCGGATGCCGCGCGACGTTTGTCGCAATATCCGCACGAGTTATCTGGCGGCATGCGGCAACGTGTGATGATTGCGATGGCCATGCTGTGTGAACCGTCGTTGTTGATTGCCGACGAACCAACCACTGCCCTTGATGTTACCGTGCAGGCCGAAGTGCTCGACCTGATGGCTGAAATGGGGAAACAGCTCGGCACCTCGATTGTTCTGATCACACACGATATGGGGGTGGTAGCAAGAATGTGTGATCGTGTAAAAGTAATGCGACGCGGTGCGTTTGTAGAGTCCGGCACAGTGGAACAGGTATTTGGCAGTGCCCAACATGACTATACACAGCGCTTGCTGAGTGCGATGCCAAGGATTGATACCGCCGGTCACAAAAGGAATATACAAGCTGATAACAAAGCAATTCTCGATGCCCGCGATATCCGGGTGACGTTTCCAATCACCGATAATGCCGGGCTCTTTCGTCGCAAGTTGCAGTTGTGTGCGGTTGATGGCGTGAGCTTTAAACTCTATGAAGGTGAAACGCTGGGTATTGTCGGTGAATCCGGGTGCGGCAAGTCAACCCTGGCCAGGGCGGTGCTTAGACTGGTTGAGCTCAATGGAGGTGTGGTGAGCTGGTTGGGAAGTAACCTCGGAACACTTGATAAAAAATCTATGATTGCGGCGCGTAAAGACCTGCAAATCGTGTTTCAGGATCCGCTTGCAAGCCTGGACCCGCGCATGACGATTTCTGATTCCATTGCTGAACCTTTGCGAACTTTCAGACAAGAATTGACCAGGCGTGAGCGCGGCGCTCTGGTGACGCAGATGATGGAGCGGGTCGGGCTTGAACCGATCATGACCAATCGTTACCCGCATGAACTATCCGGTGGCCAGAACCAGCGTGTTGGCATTGCCCGTGCGATGATCAATCGGCCAAAGCTGATTATCTGTGATGAAGCGGTGTCCGCACTGGATGTGTCAA
>CALLLY010000276.1 GCA_938008205.1 uncultured Granulosicoccaceae bacterium | reverse complement strand
CACAATGGGCGCATCGCATGACTATGAAACCAGGTGTGGTGAGGGCAGGTATATTATGTCGAGGCATATCTCAAGACAGACCCGGCAATCGTTTTCCAGCTGCAGCAGACAGGCGGTTGCAAACTATCTTGACAACGCCCGTTGCAAGACCAGGTAATATAACAAAAGCGGGCTTTACGGCTACTTCCATAGTTCGCGGTCCGAGTGGCCATAAGTTTTGATGAAAGCACGTAGTATCTCTAATCCCCGGCCTGACTCTCTCAGAGTGGCATAGATCTGTTTTCAACACGAACGGGATAGATACTTTTCAGTATACTGATATTGAAACTGGTTCGGGATCTGTATTTATGCCAAAAACCTGTGTCAATGTGAGCGTAGGTGCCGGGTTCGAAAATGATCGCAGAGATCTGGGTTTGATGGCTGCAAAATCTCTGGCAGCGTTCAACGGTCCGAAATATCTGATTTTCGAATGCCTGGCTGAGCGTACTTTAGCGTTGATGGCCGATGCCAATGACCCTGACGCCCGAGTTGTCCATGCCTGCTCCTTTCTGGAGCCATGTATCGATGAATGTGTGAAACACGGAATCAAAATCATTAGTAACTTCGGCGGTCCTGATCCTCTGGCCGTTGCTGCAGGTGTTGCCCTTTTTTTAAAAGAGCGGGGGATACCCGGTAAGGTGATGGCGGTAACGGGGGACGCACTACCAATCGCTGCGGGTGATAACTCTGTGATCGCCAGAAATGCCTATATTGGCGCATGCGGGATTGTCGACGCTTTGGCGGCTGGTGCAGATATTGTTGTCACAGGCCGTGTGGCAGACCCGACTCTGGTGGTTGGTCCGGTGGTACACGAACTGAATCTCAAATGGCAGGACTGGAATGCGCTGGCGAACGCCACACTGGCCGGCCATCTAATAGAGTGTGGAACTCAGGTGTGTGGTGGATACTACGCGGATGAAGCCAGTGAGGTACCAGGCATGGCTAACATTGGGCCACCAGTGGCCACCATAAGTGCCGATCAAATCGTGTTAACCAAGCCTTTGGGAGGTGGGGTATTGAACACGGCTACCGTCACGCAGCAAATGCTCTATGAAATGCATAATCCAGCTGCCTATCTAACCCCCGATGTAACTCTGGATATAACTGCAGTGTCGTTGCTTGAGCGTTCCTCCGGTCATGTTCGGGGTGAAAGTCACGTAAATGAAATTGTTGTGAGTGGTGCAAAGGGACTGGCGCGGCCCGCCACTCTAAAGTCTCTGGTATGCAAACGAACCGGGTGGTTTGGGGAGGCGGAAATTTCCTACTACGGTAACACAGCGAGTTACCGTGCCGGAATGGCTTGCGATATCCTGGATCAGAGAATAAATAAATCGGATCTGGAGTTATCATTCGATTGCCTGCATGGTCATCTGCAGGGTGATCCGGTGGTGCGAGTGAGACTTGCAGTCCGAGGCACAAACCGTATGCAGGTAACACATGCGCTTAATGAACTCGATGCATTGTATGTCAATGGCCCTGCTGCAGGTGGCGGGGTGCGCAGGTCAGTCACGGCGATGGTGGAGACTGAGGCTGAATTTGTTTCACGTGACGAAGTTTCTGTAAAGGCTCAGATGTCGGCATGACTCATGGTGAAAAAAACAACAAGTGCGCTTTGAGACGTTATGCCCATGGACGTGCCGGGGATAAATCAGATACCGTGAATATTTCAATTATTGCACACGATAAAAAGCACTTTTCGCATCTGGTAGAGCACGTTACCGAGTCTCACTGCTTTGGGGTATTCTCCCATCGATCCCCAGCGGCGGTGACACGTTACCTGTTGCCTGAGCTTGGTGCGATGAATTTTGTACTGGAGGGAGTCCTGGATGGCGGTGTTAATCGGTCTCTTTTTGTCGACCGCCATGGCAAGACGCTGTCCAGTCTTTTGCTCGATAGCGAGATTCCGGTAGCTTAGCTTGTAGCATTACAGTGCACCATTTATACATGCCCTGCGCTGCTGTATCGCGGTGAAACAACGCGGTGTTGGTTAACTTAATCCCCGGCAATCGCAGCCCAGAGTAATTGTGCAATACGAACGTAGGCATTAGATAATTCTTCGGTTCTGATAAATTGAACCAATTCCGTGGGGCTGCCAACAAATGGCCTCAGTACCCAGGCCAGTTGAATGCCGACAAACGAATATAGTCCAATCCAGATCCACAACATATAACGGTGGCGAACGTTGCGGGCGATTAGTGAACGATAGGATCGCCGAATTGCATATTGCCCGGCAAGACTCGCAATCGCGTAAATAATTGCATTAAAGAGTAAAGCCATTTTGTAGTCTCTAACGCTGAAGTACCACAGTGCCGTAAATGGTGCTAATGACGCGAGTGCCAAAGCAACTACCGCCTGGCAGGACAGCATGATTCTCAATGCAGATCTTAAATCAGCGCCAAGACCGAACAGGTAGTTTATTACAGCAAAACTGGGCAGGCTCAATAGAAAAGTCGCCCCCAGTAGTAAAGGTACTTTCAACGCTGTGAATAGCAAATGGAGCCATCGGTCTATGGAAATACCCGCATAGCTACCCATTGTTGCGCCGTAGAATAAACCGAATATCAAAACAATAGTGCAACGCAAATACAGGGAATGGAGGGTGGTAGCGGAGTTTTTATTATTCAGGTTATGGTGGTGACTATCTCTTAGCAGTGAGTCAGCCGTTCGCAAAAATACACTCATTAGCTGAACAGATTTCTCAGTATATCTAACACTGCCAGAAAGAAGTTGGACTCTCTTTCTCTGAACCAGGTGAATGCAATATCCGGGTTTCCGATAAAAGGCCTTAGTACCCAGCCCAATTGTGATCCCACTAAACCGAATGCAATAATCCAAAGCCGGAATATCCACTTAACCGGCATCATCACAGTGGGGTTGAGAGCGTGTTCGTTTGCACTTTGCTCGTTGTTTGGTGGAGTGATGCCGTCCTGCTGATCGGTATCCTGGTTGGTTGAAGTTGTCGGCTCAGCCCTTTCAATGACTCTTACGGACAGATCTCTAATAATGTGTAACAACCAGGCCAGGCCGAGCCCACCGGCAATAGAAAACATGGCCACGTTAAATATCTGCATAAAGCGATAGTTAATGGTGCTCACGGAGAAAAATGCCACTATCGGCCCCAACGAGGCGAGTACTGCAAGGTTGATTGCCAGAAGCGTAATCATCAATCGAATAAATGAATTGAAGTTAAGCCTGGTGCCTACCAATGCACTGAAAACGTACAGTGATGGGAAGGTGACAAGAATGGTCAGTGAATAGAGCAGCGGCACTTTAACCATCGATGCAATGACTTGTAGCCATCGATCAGCATGGCCGGCAACCTCCAGGTTCAGCGGCTTAAATATCGAATAACTTCCCATACATATGCCATAGAACATGGCCAGCAACAACAGAATACATAGCATTGACGGTATGGAAAAAACGCTGCTTTCGTTTGCGGGTTCTGTCGAATCCTCGCTGCGCAACCGTCTGCCTTGCGTAACACTGCGCAGCAGACTGTCCAGTGATCCAAGGCTTTCTACCAGGGCAGTGGCGTTTGTTTTCTGGCTCATCTATTAGTTCTCATGATGCTGATTGACGGGATTGGGTGTAAAAAAATTGGTTGTGACTTTTTGTGCTTTGTAACGCAAAGTGAATGGGCAATAAAAATCGTAATAAACATCCGGACGCAGAGTTCTGAATTACCTCGGGACAGCAGTTTCACGGGATATTTTGCGAATCGGGATTATTTGCAGGTGTTTTTGTTGAAGGTTGTAATTGGTAATTTATTCTAAATGCATTAGCTTTGTAATGTAAAGTGCATGGTGTCACAGTGTGGGTGTTGAGTTCAGGCAGGTCGATTACCTTAATGAATGCAGGCATTACTAAAAAT
>CALLLY010000275.1 GCA_938008205.1 uncultured Granulosicoccaceae bacterium | reverse complement strand
GGAAGTAACACCAGGTCGTGTCCCATCGCCTGCAATTGTGCGTCGACAATCGGCATTGATATCTCCGCATCAGTACGGACGATTTTCACTGACGGTACCCGTGGGATTTAGCGGTATCGATAATCGCTTGTTCAACAATTGACAAGGCGGTTTGTAATTCTTCCATTTTAATTGTCATCGGTGGAGACAAAGTCAGCACACAACCCTGGGAAATCTTGAAGCTTAATCCCGCATTCAGGCACTGGTAGTAGATGTGTTCTGCCAGCTCGTTACCGGTGGATTTCGTGTTTCTGTTTTGGACAATTTCTATGCCAAACAGTACCCCCCGACCGCGGATGTCACCAACGATCTTGCACTCTGATAGTGATTGCTGCAATCGGTCCATGGCATAACGGCCAAGTGTTGCGGCACGTTCTATCAGGTTCTCGTCTTCAATAATTTCCAGTGTGGTCAGCGCGGCCCTGGTAGTCACCGGATTCTTTTCGTGGGTGTAGTGTCCAATCGCGAAATCTCCACAAACATCCAGATCTCGTTTTGCAATACAGGCAGCTATGGGCAATATGCCACCGCCCAGCGCTTTGCCAAGCGTGACAATATCGGGAATGATATCGTCGTGTTCGAAGGCAAACATTTTTCCGGTTTTCCCCAGACCGGTTGGAATTTCGTCCATGATCAGTAGTGTGCCGTGGCGATGGCAGGCATCGCGTACACGGCGCCAGAAACCGGCTGGCGGAACAATGGGTACGGCTCGCATAGGCTCTGCGATTACCGCAGCGATATCACCTTCGCGTTGTAACACATAATCGACCATAGTAGCGCAGGCCAGCCCGCAGTGGTCCGGTCCGCTGTGTCCGTAGGGACAACGGTAACAGGCAAATGGCGCAACATGCTCGGCACCTGGCAGCAGTGGTCCGGCAATGTGGGAGCGAAAAGTGGCTTCACCGCCGACACTTGCACTGCCGAATCCTGCGCCATGAAAAGAGTCCCAGAATGACAAAGTCTTGAAGCGACCAGTGGCGGCGCGGGCAATCTTCAGGGCAACTTCGTTAGCATCGGAGCCACCGGTGGTAAACAGCACTTTGCTCAGGGTAGCGGGTGCGAGGTCTGCCAGCTTCTCGGCCAGTGCAATGGCCGGTTCACAGGTGAATCGTCGCGGCGCGAAAGAAAGCTCATCAAGTTGCTGCTTTATCGCTGCTACCAGTCTCGGATGGCCGTAGCCGATGTGGTGGACCGAGTTACCGTGAAAATCCAGGTAACGCTTGCCGTCGTGGTCCTCTATCCAGCTGCCTTCGGCGCTTTTAATGGTGGCAACACAAGGGCTGGACAGGCTCTGATGCAAAAAGGCCTCGCTGTCGCGCTGTAATAACGGCTTAGACTGCGGATTGTCAGTTGTGTTAAGCCACCGCGTTCGACCGGCGGAGGTGTTCGACTCACCTTCGGTATGTGTGAGATTGACGCTCATGCGTGGGCCTTGCGTTAAGGCTTCCTCCTCCGGTTTGTGGTGACTATGAAGGCCAGGGCAGTGAGTAGGTCTTAACCACGGTAAAAAATTTCATCGCTTCAAGTACGCCTTCTTTGACAGCGTTACCACTGTCTTTAACGCCACCAAACGGTGACATCTCAATTCTATAACCAGGTTGTTCCCAGATGTTGCAGGTGCCCACGTCAAGTCCCTGTATATAAGCCATGGCACGGTGTAAATTGTTGGTGCAGACCCCGGAAGACAATCCGAACTCGGTACCATTGGAAATTTTCATCACGGCTTCGTCGTCGTCGGGAACGCGAACAATTGGCACAATAGGTCCAAAGGTCTCTTCCATAACCAGTTCACTGTCGTGTGGCACGTGGTCTACCACTATGGGTGGCAGCAGTGCGCCTTTGCGCCCGGGATGGTAGAGAATTTTAGCGCCCAGTTTTTCCGCATCAATCACGCGCTGTTCAAACAATTCAGCGGCTTTTGCACTTACTACGCAACCAAGTTGAGTTTTCGGATCCATCGGATCACCAAACTTAAGTGCTTTAGCCTTTTCCAGCACCAGCGGGACGAATGTTTCCGCCACAGATTCCTGCACCAAAATGCGTTTGACTGCAGTACAGCGTTGTCCTGAATTTCCGGTAGCGCCAGCGACTGCAATTGTGGCTGCCTTATCCAGATCTTCTTCGTTGAGGTCGTTTAAAACAATTAATGGATCATTGCCACCCAGCTCCAGCGCTGAGCGTTTATACCCGGCCTTTTCGGCGATAATCTTGCCGACAGGTACACCACCGGTGAAGGTAATAATGTCGATGTTTTCATTGGTAACCATCTCGTCGCCGATATCCTGCGGCCAGCCAGTCACAATCTGGAACATCTCGGGTGGCAACCCTGCTTCATAGAGAATGTCGGCCAGTGCAATGGCGGTAAGCGGAGTCAGTTCGGTGGGCTTGCACACCAGACAGTTGTTGGTGGCAATGGAGGGTGCAATTTTGTGACTCACCATATTCAATGGATGGTTAAACGGTGTGATTGCAGAAATGGTTCGAACCGGTTCGCGCGTGGTGTAGATTTTTCGCGACTTACCGTGTGGTGTCAGGTCACAGGAAAAGATCTGCCCGTCATCGATAATCGCCATTTGTCCCGCAAACGTAAACACATCACAGGCACGGCCGGCTTCGTACAGGGCGTGTTGCTGGCTTATACCCAGTTCAAGCGTTAACCACAGTGCGAGTTCGTCTCTGCGTTCGCCAATAAGCTCTGCGGTTCGCAGCAGAATTTTCTGTCGTTCAAAACGTGTTAACTTCGATTGATA
>CALLLY010000274.1 GCA_938008205.1 uncultured Granulosicoccaceae bacterium | reverse complement strand
ACCGTTTGGGGTGGATGGCGGTGAGCCGGGAGAAGTCGGACTGGATTGGGTGGAAAGGGCCGATGGCAGTGTTGCAGCAGTAAAAGGGATAGATGCTATTGATGTAGCTGTAGGAGACAGTTTTGTGATGCAAACACCAGGGGGCGGTGGCTACGGAAGTGCAGATAAATCTGTTTCCAACCCATCGGTGGAATAACACACTATGCAAACGAGAAAATTAAGACGTACCGGGTTAGAAGTTTCTGAACTTACCATGGGCTGTGGCGCGGTTGGCGGGCTGATGACTAAAGGCCGGGCGCGTGACCAGGATTATGCGGTGCACTGGGCACGTGATAATGGCATCAATTTTTTCGATACTGCTGCCAGTTATGGTGATGGTGTTTCTGAAACCAATCTTGGTCGTGCATTGCAGGGCAATACGCAAGGCATTGTGGTCAGCACCAAAGTTGGTCTTAAGGATTCAGATCTGGGCGATGTATCAGGTGTTGTAGAGCGATCTCTTAATAACAGTCTTAAGCGTTTACAGCTGGACCATGTAGATCTGCTACAGTTGCACAATACAGTGGGAGAGCCTGATCGTCATGGGTCGATCAATGCGGATCAGTTGTTTTCAGAAGTGACTGAAGCTTTCGACAATATTCGTGCTTCCGGTAAGGCGCGTTTTTTTGGATTCACCGCCAAGGGTCAGCCTGATGTGCTTACGCAATGGGTTGCATCTGGCGCATTCGATAGTGCACAGATTTTTTATAATCTGTTGGTACCGTCAGCCGGTGAAATCCCACCTGTTGACTACCCGGCTGTGGACTATCAGTGTCTGCTCGATACAGCATCGCAGAACGGGGTCGGTGCCATTGGCGTTCGTGTGCTTGCAGGTGGTGCTATGTCGGGAAGCGAGAAACGAAATCCACTGGGAATGCCGATTGTCACTCCGATTGGGGCAAACACTGACTACGCCCAGGACGTTAAAGTTGCATTGAAATTTAAGCCCCTGATTGAAGCCGGGGTTGCCTCTAGCCTGACTGAGCTGGCGATTCGATACGTACTATCGAATCCGGTACTACCGACAACCGAAATTGGTATTGCCAATATTGACGAACTGCAAAGTGCAGTGCAGGCAGTTAACAAAGGGGCTTTGTCGCAGGAAGGTCTGGACAGGGTAAGGCAGATTCAGACGACATTTTGTATCGATTAATCACACTTTCCTTTGTCGGTGCAAATAGACTTCTATAGTCGGAATGCAATTTGCCGGCTCAGTTGCTGTGATCATTGCGTAGCAAATGAAAATGTCGAGTTACTGTCCTGTCCGGTAGCGGCTGTATAGTTATCGAAAGAGAAATAATTTTCACCATTAATGCCAACCCAGGCAAACACCGCTTGTGCAGAAGTAACGGTAGTACTTGCATACTGGTTGTTGTCTATTGTCAGTGGACTTGCCAGAGCGTTAACGGTAATCATATATTGGCTGATTGACTGGATTTTGTTGTTGGTTATAGTCACGTCTGATGCTTTGTTTATAATAAGCGGTGCACCACCCCATACCGGTGTTGTGTAGTTTCCTCTGAATTCGTTGTCAGTGACTTCAACATTATTAACCATCGCGCCTTCGGTGTTGGTTCCGATCACAAGACCTGCCTGTGTATTGTCCGCTGCAACATTACCAGATAACGTAATGTCACTTGCCTGGCCGATTTGTTCGCTGCCAACTGAAAAACCGACAGTGTTGTGATGCGAATAGTTGTTAGTCACTGTGATATTCTTTCCCCCATCAACATAAATACCTGCCGAAGCCGCTACCGGGGATACACATCGGTAGGTAAGGTTGTTTTGAATAGTCCCGTTGCGTGCCTGGTTTAATGCCGGGTCTGCCAGGCCTACCCAAGGGTAGTTGCCTGCTGCGACAATACCAATGTTAGCAATGTCATATACCTCGTTATTCTCAATGTTAAATCCGTCTACATTTCCGGTAATTTTTATCGCCTCGCTGTAGCCCGTTGTCAGGTTGTAGAGTTTATTGTCGGTAACTGTAATATTTGTCATCGGTTCCGGCGCATCGCCAACTATCACGACAGGATTTAAATTGTCAGAGGGTGCGGGAGCACTGGCGGCAGCGGCATCGGTAGTCCAATGCATATTGTGAATGGTGTTGTTGCTAATTGTGATGTGTGAGCTGGCTCCGACGACATGAATTCCTGACTTATTGCCAGTCAGATTTGTAAATTCAAGTTTTTCAATAGATACATGGCTGGCGTTGTTGATTTTAACCATAGCGCCAAATTCAGTGATCAGTCTGCCATCCAATATCGCGCTTTCACCATCATGGCTTTTGATCGAAAAAATACCGCTTTGACTACCACTACGCTGTTGCTCTATGGATATGACTGAAGGCAAGATATAAGTGCCGGCACGCAGGTTGATTGTAACGGCACTTTGGTCAGGTGGGATTGTGCCCATCGCGTGTTGCACTGTTTCCCATGGAGCTGCCATTGAACCATCACCGCTGACATCACTTCCGTTCGGGCTAACATAATATTGTGTAGTAATCAAAATACCACCTGTTGAATCGTTTGAATGAGGGTTGCTGTTGGCAGGGTTTCGGCCATTGTTCCCTGCGCTGCAGGAAATCAGCAGAAAAAAGACTGTGCCGGTTACCAGAATAAATCGCAATAATTGCATTGAATTTCCATGTGGAACTCATAAAAGCACTTAACTAATCGTGTTGCCAATCGGAATGCCGCCCGGCGCGAGGGTATTGTACCTGATGCGTTAAATGTTAAAGTTTGTGATGACAGTAAGTACTGTAGTGAACCCCGCAACGTTGCACATTAACCGTTCAACGCAAGCCAACTTTCATAAAACGGGAGGTTATTACAATGAGTACAATCCCGGTTACGAGCAGAAAACGATAGTGGCAACAAGCACCGGACCTTTGAACGGAATACGGGTCATTGATTTTGGCCATTATATAGCGGGCCCGTTGTGCGGGATGCTGCTGGCGGATCAGGGTGCAGATGTAATTCATATTAACCGACCCGGCTGTGCTCAATCCGATACTCCCGAAGCCGCGGTGTTCAATCGAAACAAGCGATGTATTGAGCTGGATCTTAAGCAAAGCAATGACTTAAATCAGGCAATGCAGCTGGTAGCCTCGGCCGATGTGGTGATTGAAAATTTTCGTCCTGGTGTCATGCAGCGCTTAGGGCTCGATGCCGCAACGCTTACCGCTATTAACCCAGGCTTGGTTTATCTTTCTCTGCCCGGTTTTTCTTCAACTGATACCGGTAATGCTTCTATCCGCGCTTTTGAAGGGATTATCGGGGCTGCGACAGGATTGTTCACTGATCTTCAGGAACTCAGAAGACTATTGGGTGGACGACCTGTGTATACGCCGGTACCTGTTGCTTCGACCTATGGTGCGATACACGGTGCTACTGCTGTCACACTGGCTTTGTATCGCCGGGAAACCACTGGTGCGGGAGAGCAGATAGAGGTACCGCTTGCGGCTGCCGCGTTGTCTGCATTAGCGGTGATCAACATGGAAATACAGGGTAAGCCTGCCCGTTATGATGCACCGGCTTTAACAGAACAGGAGAAGCGTTCTGTTTCATTGTGGAGATCTCAGGTTAAACAGCAAGGCGATAGCGCACTGGCTTCTATTGCCACAGAGTTGATTGATCAGAACCAGCCCACTACAGCTAACTACCAGGCAGCTGACGGCAACTGGATCTACTTTGTTGGCTCAGGGCATGGTCCGAACACAAGAAAAATACTGCAAACGCTGGAAATTTACGACGAGCTGATCAGTGAAGGTATGGTCGACTTGCCTGTCTATGAGAACCTGCACCGAACCGATAATATTGCGGACGGCCCCGGGTGGTCGCGGCAGTGGAATCGCCATGTTCGAAGGCTTATTACGGAAAGAGTATCGCAAAAAACTGCACATGTATGGGAACACGTGCTTATTGCTAACGGTATTCCGGCTACAGCACATCGAACCAGCTGTGAGTGGCTTAATGCGCCTGAGGCGCTCGCTGCCGGGCTCGTTGTTGATGTAGAAGATGAACGTTATGGCACCATCCGACAAATTGGTGTTCAGACAACACTATCCAGTAGCCCCCAAAGCCAGTATCAGCCGTCAGGTGCTAAAAAAGCAGGAATCGAAGAGTTACTGTCAGGCACTGCTGGTAGAACTGTTCAGCCCGACACAGTCGCAGACGGATCCGCGCTGCTAAAAGGTCTCCGTGTGCTTGATCTGTCCAACGTTCTGGCGGGGCCTGTCGCGGGTCGTACTCTGGCTGAATACGGTGCCGAAGTCATTAAGATAGACCCGCCTGAACCGAATTTCGGTCCGCGTATTTCCTGTATGTTCCCAATCGAAGCAAGCCCGGGTAAACGTAGTTTACTACTGGACATAACATCGCAGCGCGGGAAGAAGGTCTTTTTTGATCTGTTAAAGACTTCAGATGTCCTTGTTCATAACTTTCGTCCTGGCGCGCCTGAGAAAATGGGGATTGAATATGACACCCTCAAACGCTTTAAACCTGATCTTATCTATCTGAATATCTCTGCTTTTAATGGCCCACTCGCTGGACCGTGGAGTCACCGGGCGGGTTTTGATCCGGTGTTGCAGGCTGCAACAGGAATTCAACTGCGGTACGGTGGCGAAGCGCAGCCACCTCGATACCATGGCTGGGCATCTTGTATCGACTATATTACCGGGTTTTCAGGTGCCTATGGGGTAGCGTTGTCATTGTTTCGTGGCAAGCGCGAAAAATCTGATGCCGGTGATCTGGTCAGAACTTCACTTGCGCAGGGTGCACAGCTGGTCCAGTCGACTCTTCTAATAGGTACAAAAGACAGGCAGCCAGGAAAGGAAGTACACGGACAAAGTGCGATGGGGGAACATGCGCTTTATCGGTTGTATCAAGCGTCAGATGGGTGGTTTTTTATCGCAGCCTTGCCAACGGAAAAATACCTGTTGTCAAAAGTATCGGAGTCTAATGAACTCAGCGGCGATGCACTGGAACACGATGGAAAACTTCAGGAGTGTTTACAACAAAAGTTTTTATTAAAACCGGTCAGTCATTGGGTTGAAGTATTTAATCGTGCAGGTATTGGTGCTCATGCGGTAGATACTCTTCATGAAGTTGGTGAGCGATATCTGCACGAAGGGACCACAGAAGCGCTGCAATCCAGCTGGGATGACGGGCGAACATTATCCTGGGTCAGATTTACTGATCATCCGACGGGAGGGTCTGTAGAACTCTCAGCTCCTGCGTATGTGCGGTTGCAAAGCGCAAAGATCAGACTCCTGAAACCGACACCAAAGCAGGGTGCACACACACTCGAAATTCTTATTGAGCTTGGGTATTCCGAAGCGGATATTAGTGAGCTATTGAGTGATGGAGTGGTCAGGGAACAATTACATGATGACTACTTGCCAGAGTAAAAGCTCTTGCACACAGAAATGACGCGGGCATCACCATAAGCGGTATACAATCTTCCTGCTGCCTAACTTCGTGTAAATTGTCTGCAGGCACGAAGTTCTTTCTACTTACCGTCCGGGTATCTTCAATTGAGTCACCTTCATCTTGCCTTGTTGGTAGTAATAAATGCCTTATGGGGCTTTAATTTCCTGGCTGGCAAAATAGGTACCGAACAATTTGGCCCGTTATTGTTCAGCGCAATAAGATTCGCTGTGGTTTTGCTGTTGTTATTTCCCTGGTTGCGGCTGGTCAAAGGGCAGATGGGGCTGATCATTCTTATTGGATTATGTCTTGGTGCCGGGCACTACTCCCTGATGTTCTACGCATTGTATCTTGGCGACAATATTTCATCACTCGCTATCGCAGCCCAGTTAACCGTGCCTTTTTCAACCATACTGGCGATAGTGTTTCTGCGTGAGCGGATCAGAATTATTCGAATTTTTGCCATTGCGGTGTCGTTCCTGGGTGTCGTTGTAATTAGTTTTGAACCC
>CALLLY010000273.1 GCA_938008205.1 uncultured Granulosicoccaceae bacterium | reverse complement strand
CAAGAATTCCAGCACCAGCCGCTATGTATTTAAGATCATCTTCGCTCAGCAGCCAATCGTTCACGCGCGCAGATCCCCGACAACTTTGGCGACCAGTCGCACTGCATTACCGGGCAAATATGCCAGTGGTGTCTCATAAACGTGCGCAATCTCAAGGGTTGTGCTTTCCGCACCGGCTGCCACCGCACGTTCCCGTGCCGTCGCTATGGTTTCTTCAAGTGCTGCATCACGACTGATTGATTCCAGAGACACAATACGGTCAGTCTCACCTGAAACCTGCGCAATAGCAGCACCAATGGCATTGGCAGCACCAAAGTGTTCCGGAATAATCACCTCACTAACACCTTCCAGCTCTCCACTAACCAGCACAGACCCGCCACCGACAAAGATCGCCGCAACAGGCTCAGCCGAAGGCTTCATGCGATCTATAATTTCCTCAATGCGCTGGTTTATAGAATGCTGAGCGTCATCGAGCAGAGGTTTGTCAATGTCTGCCACAAGCGACGCGTCCCCCAACTCAACTCGTCCCTGTGCGACAACCAGATCAGTTGCCGTTAATGTATCACCACCATAGCAGCGCGCTTTGGATGTGAGTTGATGTCCAACAGAATCCGGCCCGATACTCACTCCATTGTCGTTGCGTACAACGCTACCGCCGCCTAGTCCGATAGAAAGTACATCGGGCACCCTGAAATTGGTTTGCACACCGGCCAGTGTTGCACCTTCAGATTTAGTCCGCGGGAATCCCGACGCAATTATTCCGATATCAGTCGTCGTACCACCGATATCAACCACAGCTGCATCATCCAGCCCTGTTAGAAAAGCCGCTCCTCGCATCGAGTTGGTTGGGCCTGAAGCAATGGTCTGAACCGGATACCGCGCGGCATAAGCCGCAGACATCAGTGTGCCATCGTTTTGTGTCAGATAGAGTGTTGCCTGCAAATCAAGTTCTGCAAATGCAGCCTGAAATGCGCTAACGGTAGTCTGCCCAAGCGCCTGCAATGATGCGTTGAGTATTGTGGCACTTTCACGTTGCAACAATCCGTTCTGACCAATCTCATGCGAAAGACTTATCGTGGCGGCCGGCAACTCTTCAGCAATGATTCGCGCTGCCCTGATTTCGCATTCGGGGTTGACCAGGGAAAATACACCGGTCACAGCAATTGACTTGATATCTGCCTGCCGCCAAACAGCACACTGTCGTCTGATCGCCGCCTCATCGAGTGGGGTTATCTGGGCTCCGTTAAACTCTACCCCGCCATCACCAAAGGCCGTACCGCCATCGATCACACTTCTCAGGTCATCAGGCCAATCAACCATCGGAGGCAATGCCCGACTGGTCGGACCGCACAAACGCAAAATACCGGTACGGGAAAGATGTTTACGTTGTACCAGTGCATTCAAGAAATGTGTCGTGCCAACCATCACGGCACCCACCTGTGCCGGATTGACAGCCGATTCCCGCATCACCTGCGCCACCGACTCACGCACCCCGGTCATTACATCCTGCGTTGTTACTACCTTGCAGCTACCCAATACGGTCGTGCCGTGCAACAGCGCCGCGTCGGTGTTAGTGCCACCGACATCAACCCCGATTTTGTAAGCCTTAGCGTTCACCAGCTTGATCACTGGTCCGCTCACTGGCAAAAGCTGCGCTTGTACGGGTGTTGAACACCTTGTAAAGGCGCATCACCATCATCGTATTGACACGCTTGACGCCGGCAAGCGTGCAGATTTCCGCCTCGATAAACTCATGCAGTGCTACGTTGGTATCCGCCATAACAGAAGCACCCAGATTGTATACACCTGTCATCGCACACAGGTAGCCCACCTGATCAAACTCTACTAACCGGCGGGCAACAGCTTCCGATTCACCGGGCACCGTTTCAATCAACAAATCCGCCTGCACATCACGACCAACCAGGGTGGGATCAGGAATCGCACTGACCACGATATCCTTGTTTTGCAGCAAACCCGCAATCCGATTACGCACCGTGCGTTCGGCAATATTGCCGATTCGGCCAGCCACCTCCGATGCAGACAAACGACCATCTTCCTGCAAAAGTGCGATTATTTTGCGATCCAGATCATCCAGCTCGGATCTGCGCAATGGAGTTGCCTGCTTAGCCATTGCGTTAGAATTGGCCGAATCGGCCTCAATGTCAAGAAATTTGGCCGATTACGGAAAATACGGCAGGTTTGAATGTCGGTTTGAACACGCAGCACCAGGAAACCCGAAGCGTGAGCGAGGCACTCAACAGTAACAACTCGCTAACCCTTCAGACTTCCGGAAATCAAAAAAATCGCCGCTAATCCAGATTAAAGTCGATTACCGGTTCTACTAATCAAACGCCTACAGCAACCGCTCATACGCCATACCAGTATCAACGCCTGATGCGATGTCTCGCTCTGCAGCAATCGACTCACGCTCAGCACAATCACGACTAACCTCCTGAATCACAGAAGAAAAGAATGCTCTCGCAATCCGTGTAGATTGATTTTCCTTTCCTCTGGAATCAAGCGCCTGATAAGCACACGGAAACACACGTGCAGCCCGCTCAAGCATCATACGGCTACTTGTGTCACCGTTGTTATCAGCCAGTTCAATGAAACCAATGATCTGTTGTGACCCTTCAAGATTCACAAACGTTTCGAAGCTACAAATTGCCGATTCCAGCTCTGCGACACATGATACATCCTTCTTAATCATCAATCGCCAGCTATAAGCTGCATTTTGTACTGCCGATTCTAAAACCTTATCAGCATCGGAGGATTTGCTATCAGAACGCAATCGATACAGAGTAGCAATTCCAACGATGACAACTATCGCAATGACAAAGGCAATTTGAAGGCTGTTACCGGAAACCCTCATCACATCCGCACTCGACACCAATGGAATACCCACAAGAGTGATGGCGACTACACTGACTGGCAGAATTTTTTTCATTATGGCGTTCCTTGCACATTAATCCATTTCCAAGTGTATTATCGGAGCCACTATCGAAGTTTTCGAGCTAACCATTACCGGATATTGCGGTAATTGTACCGAAAGACTGTTTAGTAGCAGACCGAACTGGTAATTTGAAATACCGATTCTATTCCCTACCTGCACGCCAGCTGCATACTCGAGATTAACAATGAAATACAGCACAGCTTGTTTACTACTAGTGACATTGAGCGCGTGTGGCGGCAGCAGCACCGAGCAATCTCAACCGTCCGATAGCGTCAATGAAAACAGCAACCCCACCACACCCGATGAATCTCCCCAGTCTACTGACACCACAACAAACCCAAATGAAGAAACTAATCAGCCAGAAGTAACTCCACCAAACGAAGAGAATGAAACTGAAGAATCTCCACCAACCGATGAAGAGACAGACGTTACTCAGGTTCCGGTACCAGACAGCCCACCGTTCGACGGAACTATATTTCTGGATCCGGATATCATCACTGCATCAGATCCAAGCGCATTTCAAAACATCAGTAGCCTGGGTACTGCCGAGCGGCTTATGTTTGATCGCCGTGAAGGCTGGATAACCACTACTCCTTATCTATTTCTGGCCACCTACGATGATGGATTATCAATAGAGTTTCAGGTCAACCCGGAATTCTCTCGTGAAAACGCAGAAACAGAAGCCAGACGCTATGCGGAGTTAATCGGTCAGTTACCCACATTGTTACGCAAAGATGTCGATACCTCATGGATACATCGTGGTGTCAATCTCTGGGGTGGTGGCAATAGAAATATTCTGATACACACCGGACAGGCAGCGTTGTACCTACAAGACGGCATCGCCGAAGAAACCCTGATACATGAGGCCAGCCACACCTCTTTAGATGCGGACTACGCCGCTGCACCAGGCTGGCTGGAGGCACAACAGAATGACCCCACATTTATCTCAACCTATGCACGCGACAACCCAACTCGCGAAGACATAGCAGAATCATTTCTACCCTACGTGGCACTGAGATATCGCAGAGATCGCATTTCTGACGACCTGGCAGCCACCTTCGAAGCAACGATGCCCAATAGATTCCATTTTTTTGATTCTATTGTTCGCGACATGTATCCACTGGAGTAAGCCGCTAGTCAACGCTTCCCTCTTCCTCTCAGCGCGGTGCCAGAGCTTGCCGCAAAAGTCCTTGCAGCGACTGTTTTGCTGTGGTTCCCCAGCATTCATAACATCTCGCTTACACTTCGGGTTTCCTGGTACGCAAGACAGCTTGCTCCACACAACGAAAACCCGACGCGTGAGCGAGGCTCACTGCGGCCAACATTCGAGACCGCTACTACCTAACCATACTTGCGTTGCGGCTCTAGTGCCTGCCCATACAGAGCATGCAAATCTTCCGGATGATGAATAGCATACCCCTGAGCATAGTCAGCACCTAAAGAGGCAACCATCTTTCTGATATCATTATTCTCAACAAATTCTGCTATCGTTTTTATACCCAGATGATGCGCAATATCTATCGTCGATTTTACGAACAGTCTGTCAACCTCGTCATCCACTACACCTTTTACAAAACTTCCATCAATCTTAACAAAATCTACTTCCAGGGCTTTTAGATACAACAGCGAAGATAGCCCCGATCCAAAATCATCCAGTGCAATTTTGCAACCCAGGTTTCGCAACGCCGCAATAAGCGCTTTTGCATTTCCCATACTCTTGATGACCACAGTTTAAGTCACTTCAAAATTAAGGGTACCAACCGGCAATCCAGACTGGGTAACCTTATCAACTAAAAATTCACAAAACTCGGTATCACCCAAACTGGCACCAGATAGGTTTACCCAGTAACTTTGCTCCGGGGTTAATGAGCCATCCAGATAATTTAGCACCGATAGCAAATTGCAGATCACCCATTTATCCAGATCTACCAGCAGTCCATAGCGCTCTGCTACCGGCAAAAAGGTGTCCGGTAAATACAAATCATTCTTTTCAGTGTTTTTAAGGCGCAACAATATTTCTATGTGTTCAGGACTGTTCTGTGCACGCAGATGCTCTATCCTTTGACCGAACAGCACAAACCGATTGTTGTCCATGGCATCACGAAGGCGCTGAACCCAACGCATGTCACCGCGGTGCTCGGCCACCTTGTTATCTGCGCCGACAACAACATGCACGCGATTACGGCCAGCCTCTTTGGCGGCATAACAAGCGGCATCTGCTATTGGCTGCAAATCAGTAAAATCTTTACCAGAATCATCAATGCTCACCAGGCCAATACTGGCTCCAATACGAAACAACTCATCGGTAGAATAGAACTCATAGCGGTGTACCGCCTCGCGAATCTCTTCGGCCTTACGATAGGCAATCTCCTGATAACAGCCGAATAACAGAATTGCAAATTCGTCACCGCCAAGCCGCGCAACCACATCACTTGTTCGCACGCAACCTTTGATAAGTTGCGACACTTCAACCAGCAGCCGATCTCCCTCGGCATGGCCACAGGTATCGTTAACGATTTTAAATCGATCCAGATCCAAAAACAGCAGATGGGAATCGCCGCTTTTATCTGAGCTGTGTACGTACGCTTGTAAAGCACTGGAAAAGGCACGCCGATTGGGCAGCCCCGTCAGTTCATCGTGATTGGCTTGCTGCTGCAATTGCTCTGTCATTTTTCGCGCATCAGTAACATCCTGAGCCAACATCACAATATAGTTCTCTTTGTCTATG
>CALLLY010000272.1 GCA_938008205.1 uncultured Granulosicoccaceae bacterium | reverse complement strand
GTGGTTGCCATGGGTAACAAGCCTTTTGCAAAAAGAACGATTACCAGTGAACCGCGAGCGGGTGATCAGATTGACGTTGAGGTCGACACTTCTGTACGTGCGATACTGGAGTTTCATAGTGGTGCGCAGGTGTCTTTAGTGGCTAGCTGGGATGTGATATCGCATCAACATAATCATATGGAATTGTACGGCACCAAAAATACGCTTTATGTACCCGATCCCAACCGCTTTGGCAGTACGGTTACAACCCATGACGGAGAGGCTGAATCAGAACTGCCGCCACTGGCCACTCTGGGTACGCCAAACTTTGAAGATAATAACGGTGAAACGATTGCCAATTATCGTGGCATCGGCCTGGCTGATATGGTTGCGGGAATCAGTAATGACAGGCCACATCGTTGTAACGGTGATCTGGCGTTGCACGTGATCGAGGTACTTACCTCGATACTGACTTCCGCCGAAGAAAATAGATCGGTTCAGTTAGTTACCTCCTGTGACAGACCGGCAGCGCTTGGTGATAACGAGGCTAAAACACTTATTCGAACGCAATGATAAAGAATCCGATACTACCTGGCTTTAATCCCGACCCCTCGATTTGTCGGGTTGGCAAAGACTACTATATTGCGACGTCTACTTTTGAGTGGTACCCGGGTGTACAGATACACCATTCACGTAACCTGAGTGACTGGACATTAATCACCAGACCTCTTGATCGGCCGTCGCAGCTCGACATGCGTGGCAATCCGGATTCCTGTGGCGTTTGGGCGCCTGCGTTGAGTTTTTCTGATGAGAAGTTTTGGCTGATCTATACCGACGTTAAGCGATACGATGGTAATTTCAAGGACGCGCACAATTATCTGGTGACCAGCGACACCATTGACGGACCCTGGAGCGATCCGGTCTATATTAACTCCAGCGGATTTGATCCCTCTTTGTTTCATGATACTGATGGTTGCAAGTGGTTTGTCAATATGTGCTGGAATCACCGCGCAGGGTCACTTGGGCAAAGCCCGAGACACAGCCCGTTTGGCGGCATATTGCTGCAGGAATATGATCACAGCAAGCAACGATTGGTGGGAGATTCGAAGTTGATATTCACCGGTACTGAGCGTGGCCTGACCGAAGCGCCACATTTGTTTAAACGTGACGGCTATTATTATCTGACAACTGCCGAAGGCGGGACCGGTTATGAACATGCCATCACCTATGCCAGAAGTCAGTCGGTGAAGGGCCCGTACGAGATTGATCCACAGAAACATCTACTGGTATCAACGTCACAAGCAGCCTTACAACGTACTGGTCACGGCCAGTATGTCGAAACGCCTGCGGGCGAGTGCTATCACACTTATCTTTGTTCACGACCATTACCAGGGCTTAATCGGTCTCCTATGGGGCGCGAAACCGGTATAGAGAAATGTGTTTGGGGTGCTGATGGGTGGTTACGCACTGTGTCAGGTGAAATGCATCCATCGATAACCGTGGAAGTGCCTGTGGATGCCGACTCCGTAACCCCTGTTAGTTCGTCACCATGTGTACGCTTTGACTGTACGGAATTACCAATAGAATTTCAGTGGCTGCGGACGCCGTATCCACAGCGATTATTCTCATTGCACGATCGCAAAGGTTATTTGCGCTTGTATGGTCGCGAGTCTATAGGCAGCTGGTTTGAACAGTCACTGGTTGCCAGACGTCAACAGCACTTTCACTTTACCGCCAGTACAACGCTTGAGTTTCATCCGCAATCATTCCAGCAAAGTGCCGGACTTATTGCCTATTACAACAGACACAAATTTCATTATCTGCAAATAACCCACGATGAGACTCTGGGGCGAGTGATTAGTATCATGTCTTGTAATGGAGATTACCCGGAGAGTGCTTTGACGTATCCTATTGAAGCACTGCTTTTGGAGTCCTGTGACATGGTGTCGCTACAAATAGTCACCAGTGGCCCTGAGCTCCAGTTCTGGTACAAAACCACAGGTGACTGGCAATCCATTGGGCCATCACTTGATGCATCGCTATTGTCTGATGAAGGTGGTCGTGGAGAACATGCCTCTTTTACGGGTGCGTTTGTAGGTATGGCAGCATTCGATACTTCCGGTAGAGCAATACCGGCAGACTTTTCTGAATTTACCTATTTGCCGCAGGATATCAATTGATGGATTTAAATGATCGATGGACTCTAACGTCTATCGATAAATCGGTCACATGTGATTTTTCGATACCAGGCGATGTGCATTCGGCGCTAATTGCCGCCTCTGAGATTTCTGATCCCTATTACAGAGATAACGAATATGCGGTTGACTGGGTTAGCTGTACTGCGTGGGATTTAACACGCACATTCGAATTGAGAGAGTCTGATTTACGTTTGTTTAGTCAGCTGGAATTGCAGGGCGTAGATTGTATTGCCAATGTTTTTCTTAATGATGAATGGATAGGGGAAACAGATAATCAGTTTATAACTTATCGATTTGACGTTACCGGTCTGGTAAAAACCGGAGCAAACTCAATCAGAATTAAATTCTCCGTATCGCGAGATGTAGCGCTGGAGAGATCCCGGGCTTCCGCCTTTGAATTACCCGATCTTTCCTGGAACTGCCGGGTTCCACACAATAATTATTTGCGAAAGACTCCCTGTCATGCAGGATGGGACTGGAATATCTGTCTGATGCCATCGGGCATTTATGGCGGCGTACAGCTACGTCAGTCTGATGCGCATCTTATTGATGATGTTTGTGTTAACCAACAATTTTCAAATGACAGCGTTACTGTGGTTGCGACTGTGGATATAGAGTCCCGTATAGACCACCAGGTTGAATGCTCCCTGACAATATGCGGACAAACACATAGCATCGATACCTTGCTCAGGACCGGAAATAACCGGGTGACGCTTACAGTGGTTATAAACAATCCGGTACTGTGGTGGCCAAACGGGCAGGGCGATCAGGTTCGTCATCAATTGCAGGTCGCTATCGGGGATCAACGTTGGCAATCGATGGTCGGCTTGCGAAAGACACAGATAATTCAATCTCGTGATTCTGTGGGAGAGGGCAGCGGTTTTTGTATACAGATAAACAATCGCCCTGTGTTTATGCGCGGTGCGAACTGGATTCCGGCCGATGCCCTGCCGCAGCGTGCAACGCCATCGGTAGTCAGGGAGCTTTTACAATCTGCTGTTGATGCCAATATGAATATGCTGCGTGTGTGGGGTGGCGGGCAGTACGAGGCAGACTGGTTCTACGAGATATGTGATGAACTTGGAATCCTGGTGTGGCAGGACTTTATGTTCTCCTGCAATCATTATCCGGCAGCCGATCGCCGCTGGCTTGATTCAGTGCGTGTAGAAGTACGCCAACAGGTTCGACGGCTGTCGGTGCATGCCTGTATTGCACTATGGTGTGGTGATAACGAGTTGGTCGGTGCGCTCAAATGGTGGGACATTACCAGAAATAACCGCGATCGTTATCTAGCAAATTATGATCGGCTGAACCATGCCATTGAAGAGATCGTTGAAGATGAGTTGCCGACCGTGGATTTCTGGCCGAGCTCACCTTCCGTTGGCAGGCTGGACTTTGGCGATGGGTGGAAAAACGATTCTGCCGGAGATATGCATTTCTGGGATGTCTGGCATGAAGCAAAACCATTCTCAGCGTATCAGGACATTCACCCGCGTTTTTGCTCTGAGTTTGGTTTTCAGTCTTTTCCATCTCAGCCGGTTATTAACACTTTTACTGAAGCCGTTGATCGAAATGTGTCATCGGCCGTCATGGGTGTTCACCAACGCAACGTGGGTGGTAATGCGCGAATTGTAGAAACGCTGGTGCGCTATTTTCAGTTTCCTGAATCGTTTGAACGAATGCTGTTTCTGTCTCAGTGTCAGCAGGCTATGGCCATTCGTACCGCAGTGGAGTACTGGCGTATGCTACGACCTCATTGCATGGGTACTTTGTACTGGCAACTGAACGATACCTGGCCGGTGGCGTCCTGGTCCTCGCTGGAGTACGGCGGTGGTTGGAAGTTGCTGCACTACGCCGCGCGCAAGTTTTATTCGCCAGTTATGGTTGCAATGGTTCCTGGTCATAAACGCTTTGAAAGTGAAGGTAAGTTGCTGTTGAAAGTAGTTAACGATGAAACAGTCAATAGGGAATTGACCATTCGGATGCGAATTTTACAGGTTGAAGGTGAAGTGCATTCACAGCAAACTTTTGAATGCATAGCGTTAGCCGGAGCCGTGACCGATGTTGCTGTGTTTGAACCTGACCAGATTCCTCCACAGTGCTTTGTTAACTGGACCTGGGAGGATACTGCCGGCGAGATACACGGACAAAATGAGTTCTGGCCAAAGCCTTACAAAGACTATCAGCTGCCAGAACCGGTCATAACCCGGCATAGCGGGACTGATGCTGGCAGACAATATATTGATTTGACTGCTGACAAGCCTGCTTTCTTTGTTACTGTCAATCTTGGTGGAAATCAGGTGTTCTCAGACAATGGTTTTACCCTGCGGTCCGGGGAGTCGCGTCGACTATGGGTCGAGAAAACCCTTACACATCAGCATGCACCGGTGCTTGAGCGAGTCACGATAGATCATCTATAGGGTTGATCTGATAACATACGGCTTTCTGTCAATTGGGATGCCCCATTGTTTACCGGAATCGTTCAAGCCGTTGCCACAATCAGCGAAATTTCAGATAGCAACGGCATCCGTTCCTTCGCAATTGAGTTTCCGGAGGGATTTTGTGAAGCGCTTGCGATCGGCGCGAGTGTGTCTATTGACGGGGTTTGTTTGACTGCTACCCGATTGATTGCCCCTGACACGGTTGCTTTCGATGTGATGCTGCAAAGCATGAATGTCACCACTTTGGGAAACTACGAAGTCGGCGCGCAGGTCAATGCAGAGCGTGCGGCAAAAGACGGTGCTGAAATTGGCGGCCATCCGTTATCCGGCCATATTGATTTTAAGGCCACTGTGGTCGACATTGCGCAAATGGATGATAACTATCGCCTGCGTATCGGGGTTGAGCAACGATGGATGCGCTACATTTTTCCGAAAGGTTATATTGCCGTCAATGGAGCGAGCCTGACCATTGCCGAGGTGGATAAACCATCCGGATGGTTTGAGGTATGGCTGATTCCGGAAACTCTGCGAATGACAACCATTGGCGAAAAGCCGGTTGGTGCTCAGCTTAACGTGGAAATAGAGCGAGAGACCCAGGTTGTGGTCGACACTATCCGAGAGGCTTTTGAGGAGAAGCTGGGGCATTTGATGCCTGCGCTTGAAAAAGTACTTGCCGACAATGGAGTTGATATCAACTCACTGGCACAAAAAAAATTACCGTAACAAAGATCCTGGCTTCATTTGGTTGTTGCAAGACGCTGGGTTAGGTAGATTATAGTGTGAAGTGCTTATCATATTGGTTGGTTTCGAGTGGCCCATCAGAGGCTGGCAGGCGTTTGGTAAACGTTAGTCTTTTGTTGCCGTTACCAATAGAAGTGGCAAAAGAACTTTATATCCGCGTCTGCCTGTCGCACTCATTTTTTACTTTCAATTTTTACGGTAACTGATCGGGAATGGCTCAAGAAAACCTGAACCCAGCCAAAACTGCTTTGGTCGTGTCCTGTTACCGCATACAGAAAGCTTTGGCGAAGTTTTCAATTCGGATTGGATTGTCGTCCGGCACAATGTGCGAACTCGTCAAACGCGCCTATGTTGATGCGGCGGAAGAATTGATTATTGCCGATGGCGAGAAGGTGCAATCTACCAAAATCGGCGTAATGACCGGGTTGTATCGCAAGGAAATTGTCCGCCTGCGCGAAAAGCCGGTACCTGGCGCGGCCGCTCAGGAAGATAAATACAACCGATCAGCGCGCGTAGTCACCGGCTGGCTTCGAGATACAGATTTCCAAACCGATTCCGGAGAGCCTGCTGCGCTTAATGTCAGGGGGCCGGCAAGCTTTGCTGAACTGGTCAAACGCTACAGCGGCGACATGGCAGCGACTGCTATGCGCACTGAACTGGAGCGACTCAATATTATTGATACAAATTCAGAAGGTCAGCTGTTACTGGTATCTTCCGGTTATGTTTCCACCGACATGGTGGAAGGTATACATATTCTTGGCACTGACACGGCAGATTTGATCAATACCGTGCACCATAACCTGACGGCTGAAAAGAGTGAGTCGCGCTTTCAGCGCAAAGTTAGTTATCAGAGTATTCCCCAGCAGCACGTCGAATCATTTCGAAAGCATGCAGCAGCAGCCAGTCAGCAGTTATTGGAAGATCTCGATCGCTGGCTGGCTGAAAGAGATGTTGATCCATCCGGTCAAGAAGATCAAAGCACAAGATTGGGACTTGGTATCTACTACATTGAAAGCCTGGACGCCGATGAAGATGCTATTTCAGAGGAGCAACCCTAAATGATTTGTTCTTTGATTTCAGGTCTCAGGATGGCACATAAATCTGTCTATAAAATGACTTTAAGAGGATTTGACTACATGGTGTCTTCAATGTGCAGATACCTCAGAGGTACGGCTTTGTCCGCACTGGTAGCGCTTGTCATTGTCGGTTGTAGTGATGGTGGCGGCGGGGGCGGTATTGGCGGTACCGGTAAGCAGATAACTCAGGATGGTCTTATCTTTGGTGTGGTAGACGGATTCGGCAGTATCATCCTCAATAACCAGCGCTTCGATACCGATGCCGCCCAAATAACAATCGACAACAAAGAGGCTACCCTTGCTGATCTAAGTATCGGTATGAGTTTGTCTGCTACCGTCGATACCATCGCCAAGGCGGCCATAAAACTGCAGTACCAACCCAACGTCTCCGGGCCGGTACAATCAATTGATCAATCTTCAAAAAGCCTGATGGTCCTTGGACAAACCGTACTCTTCCCTGATGCGACCATGTTCGATGCGCTTATGCAGTCGGGTTTACGTGTAGGACAACTCATTGAAGTCAGTGGCAGTCGCGATGGTGCGCAGAATATTGTTGCGACCTACACCGCAGAAGCGCCAGCTGATCAGGACACTTACGTTGTTGGAGTCGTTGAGACCGATACTAATACTGGTGATCTGCGAATATCCAATGCGACATTGAACACCCAGATTGCCGCTGCGACCGAAGGTCTGTCGGTAGCAGAGTTTGAATCTCAATATCTGGTGCCCGGTACTTCTGTGCGCGTGCAGACAACCGCTGCGGCTGCTGCCAATGCTGCCACAGTTGAAGAATTTACCTTGTCAGTAATCAAAGTAGCTGATATAGAATCACTGGCATACAAAGCCGGTGATAGTATTCAGATCATTGGCATAATGTCGACCTCGACAGATGATGGCGCGCTGATCATAAAGGGCCTGGAGGTCAGTACCGATGGAGAAACTGAAGCAACGAACAGCTTTGGGGTGCCAATAGAGTTTCCGCTGGATCCACAGAATAGAGCGGTGTTGGTTAATGGTATTGCAGATGCCGACAACGGGGTTGTACTGATGAGCTCAGTGAAATTCCTGGACGAGAATTAGACGATCCCTGAACGCATTTAACACTGTGTTCGAAGAAATCGGGAACAGGACTTTTTAATGATCTCTGCGTAAGTCGGGTAGGCGAATATCGTGTTTGCGATATCGTCTGCGCGTAGCTCCTGCTTTAATGCCAGTGTCATAAACTGTACCCATTCTCCGGCAAATGCGCCTACACCGGTTGCACCGAGGATTTTGTTGTCGGAGTCCATGACTATCTTCAGGAACCCGCCGGTCTTGCTGTCAGTGATAAAGCGATCCGTCGCAGCATCAACCTTGAAAGTCTGAATATCTTTGAAGTTCTCCCGGGCCTGTGCCTCGGTCATTCCCACATGTCCAATCTCCGGATCGGTGAATATCGCCCACGGAAGTAGGGAAAGATCATTGCGACGATCTTCATTGTTGAGAAGATTTCTCACCACCAACTCTGCCTGGTAGTTTGCGACGTGGCTGAATTTTGCTCGTTCTGCAACATCACCCACCGCATAGATATGCTCAACTGAGGTTCGCAGTTCTTTGTTGACGGTGATGCCGTGCCGCGTGTAGTCGATACCGGCGTTTTCCAGTGCAAGTCCATTAATGTTGGGAGCTCTGCCAATAGCAACAAACAGTTGATCAGTAGTTATCGTATGAGTCTTGTTATTGCTTTCAATGTCGAGACATACTTTCCCGTTGCTGTCGATTGAGCATATGTTTGCGTTGGCATCGGTCACAAGTTCGATACCCATTTGGGTAAAAATATTTGTCAGGTAGTCTGTGACCTCGGGATCAACTGCGGAGAGAATTCTGTCATTGCGATCGATGATAGTAACTTTACTGCCAAAGCGCGCAAGAGCTTGTCCAAGTTCAGCAGAAATAACACCGCCACCAAGAAACGCGATAGATTCCGGCTGCTCACGCAGTGTCCAGAAGTTTTCGTTGTTTAAAAATGGCACCGGTTGATCATCTTTTGTTGGCAATAATCGCGGTCCGGAACCGGTCGCAATAATAATGGCATCACCGCGGACCGTGTTATTGCCGATTGCAATGGTATGTGCATCAATGAAGCTGGCACCGGAAGGGTGAATATAGGTATCAATGCCAAGGTTGTTAAACCTTTCCGGCTGTTCGTGAGCATAGATCCCATCGACAATGCTCTGCACGTGTTCCATCGCCACAGAGAAATCAAACGCCTCACTGGCATTAACCGGTTTCAGGCCATGTGAATGGATAGTCTCAAGGGTGTGATAGTGCTTTGCTACATCGATCAGCGCTTTGGAGGGGACGCACCCTGAATGTGTGCACTCGCCACCTATTTTATGTTTTTCCAACAGTGCAACTTTGGCCCCGCGCCGTTGCGCTTCAAACGCAGCGGTAATACCGCCACCGCCAGCACCGATAATCACTATGTCGTAGGCAGCTGGCGTGTTGTTGGCTTGCATTAAATAGATTCCGTGAAAATGAGTTCGGCCCCACCTTCGACTCCTGCTACCTGAAAATAGTTCATTTGTCCTGCCGCACCATCGATGTTCAGGATACCGAAGGCGTGATGATAGTGATCTCCGTCGTGCCCTAGCTGACAGTCTTTCTTCATGCGTGGGGCTTTGCCGATTTTTTCTGGAATCGATAGATTTGCCAGTTGCTTATACGGCTGCCAGAGTAGAGCAACCGGTATTGCGCCGGAACCGATACAACGGCCCTTTTCCAAACCGGCGTAGGGCTCGAACGCGATCAGATTGTGTTCATGCCCCCAAAGCCATAAATCGATGTGTTCAAGTTGGCGACTGAAGGCATCGTAGAGTACCGGGTTCAGTGCTAACGGGCGATTATCTGCAGTTCTGCCGATATTACCCGACGCGGTAAACAGCTGATAATGCGACAACATAACGGTTTTATGATTCGGGTTACTGTTGATCTGGTGTTGGTGCCAAAGCACCTCTTTTGGATCGATTGATGGAATGGCTGATAAAGCCTGATGCGGTCGGCCAGCTTCAGGTGGTGCTCCGATAGAAAGTATCTGCCAGTGTTTATTGCGCAGGCAGAAATAGCTCGCTGGTTGGCCAATTTCATCGATGAGCCAATAGTAGCCTGCACCACCTGCGTAGAGATCGTGATTGCCAGCCAGGTTGAAAATTCTGGTTGATGTCGGCAGATGCTCGCGAACAATTGACAGAAAGTGCTCATCCATCTCTCTTCGGGTACCAGAATAATAAACGTCGCCCAGGTGAATCAAAATGTCTGGTTGTTGCTCGGCTATTCGACGCATAACATTGCGTGCCAGTGGCGTACCGGTTCCCCAGTCGGAGACGAAGGCAATCCTGACCTTTTCCTGTTTGAGCGGCAATACAAAGTCGTCCATCGAATCATAGTGGCGGTATGGGATCGGCTGGTGGTTGTTGTCGAACTCCAACAGGGTTTTTGCCCAAAACGGATCACAGACGGAATATCGAATCTCTGATTCAAGTTCACGGGTGCGTTTCAGGTTACCGGTAAATTTTGCCGCCGCCAGACTTACATATAGATGTGCGCATTTCGAAAGCAGATCACCTTTGGTGATTACCTTTGCAAGATCAATATCCTCACCGCGGGCCATAGCTTCTTCCAGGGAACCGCAGGCGTCACAACTTGCCAGCATTGCGGGGTGTTGCGATCCAAGATTGTCGAGAGAATCGGGTTTGTCGTGCGGGCTGCTTACAAGCGTCTTATACAATGCTGACTGCCAGCGCGACATGAAAGACAATCCGTAGGTTTTTATGCTCATATCAGCACTGTTATTGTGAGGTAGTAAGTATTGACCAGCTTCAGATAGTTCGGTTCGATAAAATTGAAACCGACTCGTTTCTGCCTGCCTGGAAAATGCCTTGTCACGTCGGATCCGTGCATTACAATAGGGTGTTCAGAGCGAGTTCTCATTGCAAAATTTGACTTGGCGAGACCCGGCTTGCAATAAAAAGATGTCACTTGTGCCGTCCGCCAGCAGGACTTTCACACAGATACATAGTCGGGTATTCCCGCACACCCCACAGGTTTTGGTTGTATTAGTTGATAGAAAAGCTCAAACAACTGGCGGCATCACTAAAACTCCAGGTGATGGTGGTGTTCTTTGCAAGCCGTGATAAATATTTGCCACTGTGGCTGAAGTGTATAGCCATAGGTGTAGCTGCTTATGCGTTTAGTCCGATCGATCTGATACCCGACTTTATTCCGGTTCTCGGTTTGCTTGATGATCTGGTGTTGCTGCCTGCGGGTATCGCACTGATTCTGCGTTTTGCTCCGACAACGGTGATCGAACGTGCACGAACACTGGCTAAGCGGTCAGTACCAAAGCCTTCGTCAAGGTGGGTGGTTTGGGTGATAGTGATGCTATGGGTAGTGTTTGCCGTATTAGCTTTTGTCTACGTACAGCGTCTGGTCAAATAACGAATAGTACTGATCCCGTGGTAGAATTATCGCGCAAAAACGCTGATCCTGAGACTTTGGCTATGACTGAACCAACTACCACTTCCTTTTCACTGCGAACCCTTGGCAAGACTACACTGCAGGTATCTGAACTCGGGCTGGGTTGTGCGGCGATGGCAGGCAATCATCGCCCGGTCACAGAGGAGGATAATCGCGCCGCAATTGATGAAGGCTTGAGAAGTGGCATTACCTTTGTGGACACTGCGCCATTCTACGGATTTGGCCGCTCCGAACATTATGTTGGTGATGCTATTCGTGAACGTAGCGACCTGGTGCTATCGACTAAGGCCGGCCGAATATTGAAACCCGAGCCTGCGCCTGCGCCAGTTGCTGCGGAGTGGCCGGGCAGCTTCCCGTTTAACCCTGTTTATGACTACACCTATGATGGAGTTATGCGCTCCTATGAAGACAGCTTGCAACGCATTGGTGTAACAAAAATCGATATACTATTACTGCACGATATCGGTGAAATGCAACACGGTCCGGAGCTCAATAAAAAACTATTTGCCGATGCGATGTCGGGTGGCTATAAAGCGCTAGACGAATTGCGTCGTTCGGGTGATATCACAGCGATTGGTTTGGGCGTTAATGAGCGAGAAGTGTGTATCAATGCAATGGAGCATGGCCACTGGGATGCCTTTCTACTTGCCGGCCGTTATACGCTTCACGAACAGCAACCGCTACATGACTTGCTTCCGGCTTGTGAAGAGGCGGGCACCGGTATCATTCTGGGTGGCCCGTTCAACTCCGGTATCCTTGTTGGCGGTGACACATGGAACTATGCTGCCGCTCCTGCTGAGGTAGTAGATAAGGTAAGCCGTATCAGAAAGGTTTGTGAGTCCCACAACGTACCTCTTGCCGCCGCTGCTTTGAAGTTTCCGTTGGGTCACTCTATTGTTTCCAGTGTTATCCCGGGACCGCGCTCCCGTGCAGAGATGCAGCAGATTGTTGAGTGGTTCAATGTCGACATACCATCTTCACTGTGGAGCGATCTAAAAACCGAACGCCTGCTGGATGAAGCATCACCAGTGCCGGTAACTTAACGTGATCACCGCTAAGGAACTGTTTGGAATTGATCATCCGGTAGTACAAGCACCTATGGCGGGTGTGCAGGGTAGTGAGCTTGCACTGGCAGTTACTGCGGCAGGTGGGTTGGGCTCGCTGCCGTGTGCAATGCTTAATGCCGAGAAAATAGAGCTTGAGCTAAAACAGATAGCATCCGCAACCAGTGCTGCTGTCAGCCTGAATTTCTTCTGTCACGATCCGCTTGCTTATCGTGAGGAGCAGGAAGCGCGCTGGCTGGCTGCGCTGACTCCTCATTTTGCGCGTTATGAAATCGATCCGCAGGATATTCAGCAGGGAGCCGCGCGTCACCCGTTTAGCCATGAGATAGCCGATATCCTCGAGCCTTTTAAACCGAGGGTGATAAGTTTTCACTTTGGTTTGCCTGCTGATGATTTACTGGCGCGTGTTAAGTCGTGGGGAACCACCATACTCTCATCCGCAACCACGGTTGACGAAGCCTTATGGCTTGAGCGCAAAGGTGCTGATGCAATCATCGCTCAGGGGCTTGAGGCCGGTGGACACCGTGGCATGTTTCTCAGTAAAGACTTAACCACGCAACTGGGTACTTTTGCGCTTGTGCCACAAATTGTCGCA
>CALLLY010000271.1 GCA_938008205.1 uncultured Granulosicoccaceae bacterium | reverse complement strand
ATCGATGAGCTGCACCGCAAACTACCAGGTTAACACTGGTATTGCGTGTCCCTTCCTTGTTGTATGATCAGACCTCAGGAGTCTGCACGGCAGAACCTTTGCCACCGCGAACGCGCCCTGACGGTGCCCCAAAGGCAATAGTAATCATCGATCATTTTCGTGGCGTTAGAATAACTATGCGCCTTAAATGATCGTAAAAACGCCCTCGCCATGGCACGTCCTCGCTACGCAGACTTCTACCGCGCAGACTCCTGGGAGGATCAAAATGGCCCTGGCTCCAGTCGACAACACAGTAACACTTCAAGATTTTACTAACGATCCGTACCCGATCTATCGGCGTATGCGGGCGACGGCACCTATCGTGAGTGTTCCTGCAGCCAACCGTATAATGCTGACGAAGGCGGTACACACCAAAATGGTGAAGGAGGCACCGGAACTGTTTAGCTCGGATGATCCTAAAACCCCGATGACGCGGGCTTTTCAGGCACACACTTTAATGCGCAAGGACGGCACAGAACACCGTAAAGAACGCATGGCAATGCAACCCTCGTTTACGCCAAAGGTTGTTAAAACCGAATGGGCTGAGCTTTATAAGGGATTTGCATCAGACTATCTGGATCGACTCCCGCACGGTGAAACGATCGATCTGTTTACCGATCTTTGCGGGCCGGTGGCAGCAAGAATTCTGGCACACATACTGGGCATTGAAGAGGCAACGGATGAGCAGATGCAAAGATGGTCGCAAACGTTAATCGACGGTGCCGGTAATTTTGGTTTTGCAGACGGTCCGTTTGAAGCATCTGACAAAGCGAACCAGGAAATGGATACGCTGTTTAACCAGATCATTCCTCGCCATCAGGCGGCTCCTAACAGCTCTGCATTATCAAAAATGATCAACGCAAAAAACCCGATTCCAAAAACCCAGATATTCTCCAACCTGAAAATCGCTATCGGGGGTGGCATCAATGAACCTCGCGATGCTTTGGCGACGATACTTTTCGGATTACTTACGCATCCGGAGCAACTCGAAGAGGTAAAACGCACCAACGCCTGGAGCGACGCGTTTGAAGAAGGCGTGCGCTGGGTAGCACCGATACAAGCGTCATCACGGCGGGCACTCGAAGACACTGAAATCGACGGCATCGATATCCCTGAGGGGGTAACCGTAATGACGATTCAGGCATCCGCTAACCGTGATGAAGATCTATATGAAAACGGTGAAGAATATAACGTGTTTCGTGACTCCAGCACTCACCAGGCTTTCGGTTCAGGCCCGCACCATTGCGCAGGTGTGCATATTGCGCGGCGCACCGTCGGTAACATTATGCTGCCAATGTTATTTGAACGATTTCCAAACATGAGCTTGCCGGATCCATCAGCGGTAGTCTGGAAAGGCTTTGGATTTCGTGGACCGATTAATCTGCCGGTAACGCTTAAGTAATGAGCGGATTTATAGATCTATAACACCACAGGTTGTAGAACTGTTGCCGCCAGCCAATGGATTGCTTCGGCGTCTGAGTGATGCCTCGCAACACGCGCTATACGAAGCCAGACCGCGCGTTGCAACAATTCCTGTGTTAGATCAAAAAATGCATGAGCCTGAGTATCAGGGTTATCTGAGGCTCTTAGTTTTTCAACAACACTTAGCCAGTGCGCAACACATGCATTGACGACGGAGTCACCTTCGGCCAATACTGTGACTAACGCTGCAAACTCTTCTGCGCCACTCCCGGAGCGCAAGCCCCTGGTCACCAGGGTACGTTCGTGGATTCCATTGGCACCTTCATAAATTGCGGTAATACGCGCATCACGCCATATCTGATCCATCCCGTATTCAGTCAGATACCCGTATCCGCCCAGTATTTGTATACCCAGATCGGCAGATCGAATACCCGCTTCAGACCCGACCACTTTGCACACCGATGTTAAAAACTCCACCAATGATGGGCTGCTGCCAAGCTGAGACTCTACCAGTGCAATATGGCACATTGCACGAGCGCCTATCGCCAATACCTGTTGTTCGTCTAACATTCGCCGTACATCTGCGTGATCAGTTAACCAGGCAGCCTGCCCTTCAACAGTTCTGCCCTGTTTACGCTCGCTGGCATAGCGCAGAGCTTGCGCTGCCGCATGAGAGGCATGGGCGACGCCCTGCAGCGCAACATCTATACGGGCATGATTCATAAGCTTAAACATTGCTTTGAGCCCCGCCCCTTCTTCACCAACCAGTTCTGCACTGGCCTGGTCAAACAGCATTTGACAGGTGGGTGACGCATGCAACCCGAGCTTGTTCTCTATGCGAGTAACGCGGGCCGCCGGTTGAGACGGACATAGAAACAGCGAAAGGCCGCCAATACCCGCGCCGCCGGAGCGCGCCAGTACCAGATGCATAATCCCTTGTGAGAGATTTTGATCACCACCGGAAATAAAAATCTTCTCGCCACTCAAGACCCAACCATTATCCGATTGAACCGCTTTGCATTTGATTGCCGAGAGATCAGATCCGGCAGCGGGCTCTGTTAAACACATGGTTGATAAATATTCCCCGGAGGCTAACCTGGGAATCCACAGTGCCTGTTGTTCTGACGTGGCAAACAATCGCAACGTGGTAATTGCCCCGGGAACAAGATTACACACCATTTGTAACGAATGATTCGCGCCTGAGAATATTTCAGAAACACCCGCCGCTATCAACACCGATACCCCAGCCCCGCCATAAGCTTGCGGTGCACTTAAACCCTGCCAGCCGTCATCGATCAGTTGTTGATAGGCAATAGTGAATCCTGCAGGCATTTGTACCCTGCCATCTGCCAGCTGCGCTCCCTCGTGATCACCGGTTGCATTTAAAGGTGCAATGACGTTTTGCGCAAAGTCACCAAAGTGCTTGAGAATATCGGTGGCGGTCGCATCATCCCAATCCTCCACCTGATCGGCCTGTGCAACATGGCGCAGGGAAAACAGAATGTCGTCAACGGGTGCTACAAATGTGGACATCATTTTCAATCTATAAGAGCAGTGGTTTACATCGCCCTACACGGAGACATTGAGTAGTCTGAGTGCGTTTTCTTTAAGAATAAGTGGCCGTACTTCGTCTTTAAACGGTGCCTTTTCAAAATCTGCCAGCCAGCGATCAGGGGTGATCGCCGGCCAGTCAGACCCGAATAACATTTTCTTTTTGAGAATAGAGTTCGCGTATCGGATAAACGTTTCCGGAAAATACTTGGGCGACCAGCCGGACATATCGTAGTAAACATTAGGTTTGTGCTGTGCGACGGCCAGCCCTTCTTCAGTCCATGGAAATGACGGGTGGGCCAGGATGATAGGCATATCCGGGAAGTCCACGGCAACATCATCGAGAAACATCGGGTTGGAGTATTTGAGTCGCATGCCCATACCACCACGCATACCCGAACCCACACCGGTCTGACCGGTATGAAACAATGTGATCACACCCTCTTCTGCACATGCTTCCAGCACGGTATAGCAGGCTTCTCTGTCGTTGGGGTAAAAGCCCTGCATAGTCGGATGAAACTTAAACCCGCGTACACCGAAGTCTCGCACCAGCCGCCTGACCTCGCGCGCACCGGCTTTCCCTTTGTGAGGGTCGACAGATGCAAAGGGAATCAAAATATCATCGTTTTCGGCACAAAGCCCTGCCACTTCTTCGTTTGAGTAGCGCTTGAAGCCGGTTTCTCTTTCCGCATCTACCGGAAAAATCACCGCGGCAATATTGCGTTCGCGATAGTAGTTGGCGGTGTCCTGCACGGTCGGAAGCATCCCCTCGGCTCCGGCAGGATTTTTAAAGTAGGCAGCCATTCCGGTCTGAAACTCGTTGTAACCGTCGTCACGGCACGCATTACAGGGTTCTTCCGCGTGAGTGTGAAAATCAATGGCTTTAACCTTTGCGAAATCGACCATTTCAGTGCTGAGCCTCTGTTTTAAACAAGGTAATTGCTGTAGATAATAATCGTTATACAATATAACAAAATCAGGCATTACGCATCATCAGCACAATTGCCCTGCCACACGAACGGAAACCGCAACATGTCTGAAAACAGCCCCGCATATAAAACCCTTATCGTCAAGACAGAAGGCGACATCACCACCGTTACCATCAACAGGCCAGAAAAACGCAATGCAATGAATGATGCGTTGATCGATGAACTTGACCGGTTCTTTTCACATCCGCCGAAGTCTGCCAAAGCAGTCATCCTGACCGGCAGCGGCGGGCACTTTTGCGCAGGCCTGGACCTTGAAGAACACGAGCAGCGTGAGCCGATAGCCGGCGTATATCACTCACGCAACTGGCACCGCGTTTCTGAAGTGATTGAGTTCGGTGGCTTACCCGTTATCTCTGCACTCACCGGTGCCGTTATCGGCGGTGGTCTTGAAATCGCCGCTTCAGCACACGTAAGAATTGCAGAGCCATCGGTGCGCTTTCAACTGCCCGAGGGCCGCCGCGGAATATTTGTGGGCGGTGGAGCCACTGTGCGTGTCGGCAGAATTCTTGGCGCTGACCGCATGCGGGAGATGATGCTCACCGGGCGCAGTTACGGGTCTGAAGACGGTGTATCTCTCGGGCTTGCCCACTATGCCGTTGATGAAGGTGAATCGCTGCCGCTGGCACGCAAGCTTGCGCGTAAGATTGCAGACAATGCCCCGTTTTCAAATTACCTGATGATCCAGGCACTGCCGCGTATAAACGATATGTCTCGCAGCGATGGCTTGTTTACCGAGAGCCTGGCGGCCGCAATGTCGCAAACTACCGAAGGCGCAAAAGAAGGCTTGCGAGCGTTTCTTGAAAAGCGCCCGCCTAAATTTAATTAATTAGACAAGAACAGTCAGACAGGCGGCATCTGAATCGTCGTAAAGACGCTCGATCAACCCTGCCCGGCAACTTACTATTGCACTAATATTCAGGCTGCCTTTGGCGGTAATTTCCGCATCTTTAATGGAGGGTGGTTGCGCCATTAACAACACCCGTGCAATTTGATTGGAAGAGCCGCTGGTGGTCTGATTGTATTGCCTGATTCGTTTAACAATGTTGTCTGAGTACTCTGTATCTATAACAACTTCTCCATCATTAAATGGGGCAATTGCGGCAGAGGGAAATATCAGCAAACCCAGATCATTGCGATCAGCACCCGTCACTACCACATCCTGAACCAGCCCTTCCAGAGCTGCCAATGCCCGCAGACGAATATCTGCTGCCTGCACTTTGGTACCGGTAAGCAGTTTAAAATCTTCGGTGATTCGACCGTCAAATCGAACTCCCGCGGCAAGATCATTGGCATCAATAAACTTGATGGCATCACCGGTAATAAAGTAGCCCTCATCATCGAAGGATTCGGCATCTTTATCCGGCGCTTCGAAGTAGGATGAAATAACATTCGGCCCTTTAACGCGTATTTCATAGCGATCCGGACCGTGTGGGATCAGTTTGGCATCAAGCTCAGGTACCGGCACACCGATCATGCCCGTGCCGGCGCCACCCTGATAATGCAGCAGGCACGCAGGTGCCGTTTCTGTAAGGCCCCAGCTTGAAGTCATCATCGGTACCTTGCCGGAAACCTCGATTGACATTTTCTCAAGTGCACTCCAGATCACTTCAGGCAATGATGCACCTGCATAAAAAATCATATCCAGATCACCAAAAAAACGCTGCCTGAGTTTTTTGTCGTTGCCCAGCGCTTCTACCAGCAATGAATAAGCGACAGGCACATTAAAACTCAGGGTACCAACATGCATAGATAGATTTTCAAGGGTGCGATCAAACAAGCCTTTTACCGGCTTACCATCATCAAGCACTAATGTTCCGCCGTTGGATAAAATCATGTTGAAGTTTGAGCTGCCTGCAAACACATGGCTCCACGGCAGCCAGTCGACCATCACGGGTGGACGTTCTGCTAACAATGGCAGGCAACTAAGATACTGTGCTTGATTAACAGTCATCATTTGCTGTGTTTGCGGTACCCCTTTCGGATTACCCGTGGAACCTGACGTAAACAGGATCTTGGCCAGGCTGTCCGGCCCAACCTGTCCATAAGCTGTTTCCAGTCTAGCGCCTGCCTTACCCTGCAACAGGCTCTCAAAACTCTCCGCTGCATCACTGGCATTAATGCTGACGAGCTTCGCCACTGACGCCAGAGCATCTCTGTTGAGTGCATTGCCAAACTTCTGCCCGTCAACGGCGTACACCAGAGCTGGTTTTATTTTCTGAACACAGTAATCAAGACGTCCGGCAGCTTCGGGAATCAGTGAATACTGCTCGGCCAATGGCACCAGCGGGACGCCTGTATATTGCGTCGCCAACATTAAAATGCCGTGATCAATACCCGGCCCTGAAAGCACCACAATCGGTGTCTCAGGCCCCATATTGCGGGCTAGTAGACTTGCGGCCAGTGCCTGCACTTGTTGCAGCGTTTCACGATAACTGATCTCGCGCCATCCGGGGCCTGAGCGCTCCATCAAAAAGGTGCGATCCGGGGCACTGCCTGCCCAGTAATGCAGCCATTCACCGGTATTTTTCGCAACCGGTCCCAACGGCAGAGTGGACTGCAGAACAAGGGATCCGTCTTTGTCGTTGACGGTTTTAACGCCGTGCTGCACATACCTGGATGTTTGCATTAATTTGTCTCCGCAAAGGATTCGATTTTGTCCAGCAACTTAATCAGTGTCTTGAGTTCCGCATTGCTCAGACAGTCCTTTATCATCGATTCATTTTCGCAAGCCATCGCTTCTGCCTTTTTACAGATTCGAGCGCCCGCTTTTGTTGCAAACAACGCAAATGCTCGACGATCTGTAGGTACTTTTTCCCGTACTACCCAGCCTTG
>CALLLY010000270.1 GCA_938008205.1 uncultured Granulosicoccaceae bacterium | reverse complement strand
TTATTAGTGTATTCACAGACAGATAAAATTTCACAGTAGAAATTACACACTGTGAAATTTACAAATCCGTCGGGGTATAATCGACTCGCCGCTCGAATTAACGCCAGACTGCCCGATTGATCCATTTCTCAACAAAAAACCCAGCGTTCGATCTGCCGGTGCCTAGTTAATGAGCAGGGGCTGATTATGAGGTTCGGGGCCGTGGCCATTGCGCAATCGCACGGGTGTATTCTCGCTCACAGCATGCAACTGGCGGGTCGACGGATAAAAAAAGGCGTTGTCATTGACAGTGCCATGGTTGCCGAGTTTGAAGCCAGTGGCATAGAACGGGTGACTGTTGCCCGGCTGGACGACACAGACACTCATGAAAATGACGCGGCAATAAAGATAGCGATGGCGCTGTGTGGCACCGGTGTTCGTACCGACAAGCCCGGCACCGGACGGGTCAACCTGTTTGCTGAACACGATGGTCTGTTGTGCTTTGACCGCGAGGCGATCATTGCTATTAACAGTATCGACGAGAGTATTACACTGGCAACGTTGCCGGAAAATTCGTGGGTGCTGTCGGGCAAGATGGTCGCGACCTGTAAGATTATTACCTACGGTGTGGCGAGCAGTACGGTTGATCAGGTGATCGATGGTATTGGTGCCGGAGTCTCCGTACAGCCGGTGCAGTCGCATCGCGCTGTATTGATTCAAACCTGTTTACCTACCGTCAAAGCCTCGGTACTGGATAAAACCTATGGCGTGATTAAACAGCGGCTTTCCTTACGCCGTGCCGAGCTTATTGATGAACAGCGTTGTGATCATGCCATTGAACCATTGTCCGAAACACTGCGCGTTATAAGTGCCAGTGCTTCCGCACAGTGCGATTGGATATTGATTGCCGGTGCCTCTGCGATCAGTGATCGTGGCGATGTGATTCCTGCGGCAATTAACGCTGCCGGCGGGCGGATCATTCGTTATGGATTGCCGGTCGATCCGGGTAATCTGCTTTTGCTGGGTGAACTGCACGGGCGGGTGGTTATTGGCTTGCCGGGTTGTGCCAGATCACCAAAGTTAAACGGACTTGATCTGTTGCTCGACAGACTTGCCTGTGGGGTTGAGATATCGCAGGCGTGGTTAAATTCATTGTCCGTTGGCGGTCTGCTTACCGAAATGCTGGATCGCCCTCAACCGCGTGTTGCAACCGCAAAAAAACGCTCGCTACAAATTGCCGGTCTGGTATTGGCAGCGGGTACTTCACGACGGGCCGGTGCCGTAAACAAATTGTTGGTTAAGGCGCAAGGGACGCCGATGGTACAAACGGTAGTACGCGCGGTGTGTGACAGTAAACTTCAGCAAGTACTCGTAGTAACCGGACACCAGCATGAACAGATAGAAGCTCAACTGCAGGACCTGAGTGCCACCAGCACCTATTGTGCATCCCATGAGCAGGGCATGGCACATTCGCTGTCACACGGTATATCACGACTTCAGCATGCCGACGCCGTACTGGTATGTCTTGCAGATATGCCCGGTATCACCGTGGCGTTAATTAATCGGCTTATTGAACGGGCAACCGATAATATCTCTGACGTGATACTGGTGCCGGTGCATCAGGGTAGGCGAGGTAACCCGGTATTGGTAGGTCGTGCGTTTTTTGATTCACTGCTTCAGCATAGCGGAGACACTGGTGCCAGATACCTGATGAAACAGTATCCCGATAGAGTGATCGAGGTACCGGTAGATGATAGCGCCATACTCATTGACTACGACACACCGCAAGCATTATCTACACTGGATTCCGATGTGTCGTGAATTGAAGAAACGCACTCAGTTGTGGTGGTGGTTGTCATTGTTGCTCTATGCATTGCTGAGCGTTCCTGCACACGCCGCTGAACCGGTAGTAAGAATAGCCTCGGCCTCATCGATGCGCTTTGTCCTGGAGGAGCTGTTACAGGCTTATAAAAGTGCGCAAACTGATAAACCTATACAGGCAGTCTATGGTTCTTCCGGCAATCTTTATCGTCAAATAGTGCAGGGAGCCCCTTACGATCTGTTTTTATCAGCAGACAATGTTTTGGTTGAAAAACTGTCACAACAAAAAAATATTACAACCCAATCGTTAGGGCCGGGTGCGTTGGTGTTGTATCGTCATAGTGATCAACCCATAGGCAAATTAAGCGATGAGTTTGTTGCGTCTGTCACAACGGGTACATTGCACGGGGCAGATTTTAAAGTGGCGATTGCCAATCCATCTCATGCGCCCTATGGCAAGGCGGCTCAGCAGGCATTGCAGAATATGCAGCTTTGGGATTCGTTAAAACCGAAGCTGGTTATTGCAGAAAAAGTCTCTCAGGCGGCACAGTTTGCGCGTTCCGGTGCGGTAGGTTTTGCGTTGATATCCGAATCACTGGCAAGCTCTATTGAAGGGCAGTATGAAGCCATTCCCAATGAATTCTACGATGCCGTAAACCACTCTATTGCGTTGCTTGTGGACTCTGAAGCAGGTAGTGATTTTCTGGAGTTTCTGAAGAGTGATCGCGCCGTTGCCGTTTTAAGTCGGTACGGCCTGCACCAATAACGCTTGCCAATAACGCTTATTAATGATGCCGGATAACCTGTATATCCTGTCCGGGACGGCTATGTACATCTGCCAGATAAGCGCGTTGTTTTACCGACTGATCTCTGTTGAAAAACTGCTTCAAGGATTCGGTAACCACGGGAAAGGCAAGCTCCGACCAGGGGATGTCATCCCGGGTAAACAGACCGACTTCCAACGACTCTTCGCCGGCCGAGGCAAAACCGTCTTTAAGCTGTCCCAGAAACATCATATAGACCTGGCTGATTCTCGGCAGGCTATAGACACCGAATAGTTCAAGATCTTCAGCCACGGCATTTGCTTCTTCATGGGCCTCTCGCGCTGCTCCCTCCATGGTGGATTCTTCATTTTCCATAAACCCGGCTGGCAAAGTCCAGAAACCTCTGCGTGGTTCTATGGAGCGCTTACATAGCAGCACTTTGCGCTCCCAGGTGAGAATGCAGCCAACCACAAGTTTTGGATTAACGTAGTGGATGGTGTCGCAACTGTTGCAAACGGATCGCAGGCGATTATCGCCTTGCGGGATTTCTGAGGTAACGCCTGCGCCGCAGGTAGAACAGAATTGCATGAGAGTACTCACCGGAAGAGTGCGGTTCTCAATAGTATACAGTGCAGCCGTTGCTGTGGATTAACCTGCTCACTAGTGCCTGCGTGTTGAGCCGGGATTTCCTGCCAGTGAGAACACACTGGTAACGGCACACAGAGAGATCAGTAACAACACCGCAGACATCGTAGCTGCTGCGTGATTATCAAATGACTGCACGCTGTCGTATATCGCGATGGCAATGGTTCGGGTTTCATCCGGAATATTACCACCCACCATCAACACCACACCGAATTCTCCCAGTGTGTGGGCAAAAACCAGTACGGCAGCGCTGAGAATACCCGGCCACACCTGTGGCAGTTCGATGGTCAGTATCTGTTGCTTTGCCGACAAGCCACAGCAGGCGGCGGCGTCGTAGATATCGCGCGGAATGCTCTCGAAGGCTCTCTGCACCGGTTGCACGGCAAACGGAATATTAAAAATCACCGACGCCAGCAACAATCCTTCAAAGCTGAACGCCAGTGATTTCCCGAAAACGGACTGATACAGCGCACCTGGTGCGGAGTTAACAGAAAAAACCGACAGTAAATAAAAGCCCAGAACCGTTGGCGGCAACACCAGTGGCAAAGCCAGTAAGCCCTGTAGCAGCGAATGTCCTCGAAACTGACTGGTCGCCAGCCAGCGGCCGAGGAAAATACTCACAGG
>CALLLY010000269.1 GCA_938008205.1 uncultured Granulosicoccaceae bacterium | reverse complement strand
TTTATGGTTGCTTCACCGAGTAACGGATCAGCGGTGACGTGGCCGTTTTCTGCAACGTCAAGCCTTGGATGATTGATCGCTTCTTCCAGGGTGAGCCCATAGTCAATCATTAACGCCGTAATAATCGCCGTGCAAGGCATGATGAAGTTTGCCCCGGACGCCCCGACAGCCAGCCGCGACTGTTCATCCACAACCACAATTGTCGGACACATATTGCTCGCGTTAATGCGTTTACCCGGTGCCATACTGGTGGGATAACCCGGCCTTGGGTCAAAGTATGACACAGCGTTATTCATCAATATACCGCTGCCAGGCAGCACCACACAGGATCCAAAACGGCTGAGCAGTGTGTAGGTAAGCGCGACCATATTGCCATGTTCATCGACGGTTGACAGATGACTGGTGCAGCCCCCCACTTCCGTCGCTCTGCCAATTTTCTCGCTGTGTTTGCGCCACGCGTGTTGCAATGCCTTTGCATAAACAACCCAAGTCTCAGGCCCTACCCCTTTACTCTTATCATGGTAAAGGTCGAGGTGTTGGTCGATGTGGTGCAACGTATCAATAAGCCGGGGCCCACCACTGGTTGGACCTGCTGTGTGTAATGCTGCACCGCGGTGCGTACCCTGCAATGAGTCCGATGCCAAAACCTGATACCCGGCAAGATCGGATAGATCAATAGCACTGCCTCCTGCATTGAGATCATTAACCATTTGCGCACCCAGCTCACCACCATACATCGCTGCAGGGCCATTGTGCGCAAGTGTTTTAAGCGTATTGGCAAGTGCTGCATTATTCAGCATCTGCTCCGGCTGCAAAGGCACACCACCCGGTAAAAATATTCGACTGGCTGCCGCATCACGCAACAGTTCTCTGGCGGCAAGCGCGATCTGCAACGTGGTAAACCAGCTGACGGGCACACCGCTTGAAGCGAGTGCAATCGAAGGTTGCAGTAAAGTGTCCAGACCACAGGTACCAAAATCCGCTAAAGCAGCTGACAACCCCTTGACCGCTCCCGGCACTGATATCGACTGATAACCGACGGTATTTCGATCTGCCAGCACCCCGGGAAAGCCCATGGTACTTACCGGCACTTCAGGATCCAGCGGATAATCAGAAGACGCTATGTTGTGCGCCAGTACGCCCTGAAAGTCATAAACGCGACTACGCTTGTTGATGTTGTCCCAGACGACCATATAGCCGCTGCCACCCAGGCCACACATCCATGGCTCAACCACCGCCAGCGCAAACGCAGTGGCAACCGCCGCATCTACCGCGTTACCGCCTTGCGCCATCACACCGGCGCCCACCTTTGCCGCCTCACGGCTCTGCGCTGCCACAACACCTGATTGTGAATGAACGGCTTTTTTAGTAACCGACCAATACTCTATCGAATCAGGACAGTAGGATGTCATAGGCTATACGCACCCGGTTGCCAACAGTGAGCTATTGACGTTCAATGATTAACGGTTGCGACAGCACTGTAAAAACTGTGTTGTGATACTGTAGATGTCATCAAAAGTTTTTATTTGAACAGTGTACTTTCCGGGCAAAGAGGTGTTGTATGCTTTGGTTAAATCGACTGTTACCGTCAGCGTTTCATCAGCACTAAGCGTAATATAGTCAGCATCAAGCGGCGCCATTCGCTTCACCATTCTTCCAGTGTACGGAAGTAATTCACCCTGGTATTCGACGTTAAAACTATCAGCCATCAGTTCTTCTTCCAGCGGCGTGCCCCAGGGCAACAATCTGACCGCCTCGGCGGTACCATTGCGAATACTATATTGAAACGTAAACGGCGCTTGTTTACCGACAGTTTGCTCAATCACCAGGAGCTCTACGGACAACCCGGATCCGGAATTTTGATTGCGAGAAGCCTCGCCGTTACACGAGGTTACCGCGCTGGTACCAACGATGACTGCCAGCAGCTTTGCCAGTGCAGACTTGATCACCTAACGGTTCTTCGGCGATTGTTAAAGCCTGTTGTATAGAGCAGCAACAGAAACAACAGCGTGCCTGTGGTGCTCGATCCAAGCTTAACATCGTCAGCCGGCTCGGCCGGGTCAGTATCAGAAGGAGTGACAGGTTGTTGCGGATCCACAGGCTCATCCGGCTGGTTAGTACCTGGATCACCGGTTTGCACAGTGACTACCGGATCGGTATTTGCCACTAATCGGTAATTAGCATCTTCTCCAACCGCCGTTATTTCAATATAGACGGTTCGATTCTGGTCTACTTCACAACGATCTATACCTGCTACCTGCCTGGATTCACACGTTATGATTTCGGTGGCGGCACTTTGAAATACAAGGATGTCTGCATTGCCCGTATCTGAAAACAACTCAACGTAGTCAGCACCAATTACTTTATAAAAGCTACTTTGCCCCTGACTTAACCAAGCGCGCACCTCATTACCCAGTGTCAGTTCGGAAAATACTACCCCATTAAAAATATCCAGCTTCGGTACGTTTACCGCAAAATACTCGTAACTATCGGCGTTCTTTACCGCTAGCTCCGGTTTCTCGATAGCGAGCTTCGCAGTAGCCGTTTCATCAACGTGATCACTGGTTCCGTTTACCAGTGGAAAGTGCGTCAGCTCATGCAAGATGGTACCAGCTTTGGAATTCCGACCCGTCAAAGGAACTTGCCAGAATGCAGGACAGAGATAAATCTTGTACGGCCATGCCGGAAACACATAGGCGATGTTCTTAGAGTCATCACAGTCACAATGAAATTGCAAAGTTTGATTTGCCAGCACATCTCCCAGATTATTAAATGTAGCGCGCACCAGATCAAAACGCGTTTCGTCATAGGCGCCAAACCATTGTGTGTATCTGGGTGAGTATCGTCGCTCCTCTTCCGATAATGCAGCCAGATCATCACGCGCAACAATTGCCATTTGCTCAGCAGCTGATACGGCTGACTCTATGGTGGCTTGCTGATCAGCAGAACAACTTTCAAAGGCAGGGTCCAGGGCAGCACGTATACCCGGCTGCGGCAGCAGCGTTGCGATTAACGGAGCTGAAGTCAGTGTTAACGATACCAGTTCGCCACTATCGTTCAGATATTGCGCCGACCAGTTCAGTTCGACCTGGAAATCGCCAAATTGTGGCAGATCGTACCACCGCACCACGGGCACTATGGCCTCGATAGTTTGCCCCGGTGCCAGCGACAAAAAATCTTCCGGCAACGGATATGCGCGTTTTATCAGGCGCCCTCGAAACACCGCTTTTTCAGCGCTGTTAACCACACTGATGGAAAATAGATCCTGCGTCAGCTCGGATTCAAACGGTGACCCCCACAAAAGAATCGACACCGATTCATCTGAGGTGTTCTGCAACGCCACAACTATGTGCTCGGCATCAGTCGATTGCAGCCGGACGTGCAGTGAATCCTGAGTCGTGGCAACCGCGCCTCGCGCAAAACACAACGCTAGCAGGATTACCAACACAGTAATGAATCGGTTAGAAATAAGCTGATTCTCTTGACAGTTCAACGCCTCTGATTATCGCCTTTTTAAGCTTGCTCGTCACCTAACAGGGCATGTTAATTGCTCCGCTGCCCGGATGTTTCCGCCTCGCATTTCCAGTCCTGCCCGCCGCATCACACTTGCAGCTATTACTTTATTTGCGGTTGGCCAGACATCCATCACAAATGCCGCGGCACCAGTCACACAGGTAATGGGGAATACGGTTGAACCGGCAACTGCCCAATCTCCACAAAACAGCCGACAAATCCGCGAAATCGATACGGCCGCTGCCACCGCCGCCCTGCCCAATGATCCACTCGCCAGCGAGCAATGGAGCTTCATGACCACCGGGCAGTACTCCGGCGCTGCGGATATTTTTTCATCACAGCTTCACAACGCCAGTCAGTCTGACGTGGTGGTCGCCATTGTTGATTCCGGCCTGCGACTGGATCACGAGGACTACCGCACTCTGCCCGGCTATGACTTCATCAGCGACGCTGTGGTCGGTAACGACGGCGATGGCCGAGACAATGATCCGTCTGATCCGGGTGACTGGGTTGATGAAATCGATGTTCTCAACGATACCGGTGATTCGTGCCAGAAGACCGCTAGCAAGTGGCATGGCACCGCGATCGCAGGCATCGTGGGGGCTGAATCAGAAAACCAGGCTGGTATAGCAGGGGGTGCGCTGCGGGCTTTACTGTTGCCGGTACGCGTTACCGGAAAGTGCGGCGGTTATGTTCGCGACCTCATCGACGGCATTCGCTGGGCAGCCGGCCTTCATATTAACGGGGTGCCAGACAACCCGACGCCGGCACGTGTTATCAACCTGAGTGTGGGATTTCCCGGTGGTTGCACAGAGTCGATGCAAAACGCCATCGACGATGCCGTAAAGGCAGGGGCCATACTGGTGACCGCCGCCACCAACAGCGCGGTAGACCTCGATACCTATCCGCATTCACCCGCTTCGTGTCAAAACATTCTCACCATCGCGGCCAGTCTGCGAAACGGTCAGGTAGCCGCGTACAGTGCGCTTGGCAGTCCGGTTTTTTTACTCGGCCCGGGCGGCAACAGTAAGGACGGGATTATCTCAACCGACAACGATGGTGCTCGCGAGCCAATCCTGGCCAGCAGCTACGGCTACCACTATGGCACCAGCCTCGCCGCCGCCCATGTGAGCGCAGCACTTGCCACCCTGCTATCAATAAACCCTGACCTTAGTAACGCACAGTTGCAATCACTGCTTCAAAGCTCTGCAAACAGCACCCTGGATGACAACTGCAACAACGGAGACTGCGGGTACGGTCACCTCAACACCAACCGCGCGGTAAGGTCATTACTGGAAAACCCGCTACCGGTGATTTTTAACGATCCAGAACCCGCTACCGCTGCAGCATCACCAGGGCAAAGCGCGATTGGTTCGCTATCTGTGGCCGACGCCATACTGTTACTTGCCACGATGATGCTTCTTTTGTATTGCAGAGCCACAGTTTCCAGACCCATCAGGCAATATCGAAAGCACTGAAATCCGATATACTCCGTGACTGACCGGTAAACACCTCAGTGCCCGAAAACGGAGGATAACTTGAAAGACCTTACCCCGGCGCGCGATTCGCTCGACCCGATTGAAATTGCCTCGCGTGATGAAATATCTTCGCTTCAACTCGAACGCCTGCGCTGGACGTTAAACCACGCCTACAGCAACGTTGCGCACTACAAACAACAGTTCGACAACGCCGGCGTGCATCCGGATGATCTCAAGTCACTGGAAGATATTTCAAAGTTTCCTTTCACAGTGAAAAGCGACCTGCGGGACAACTACCCATTTGATATGTTTGCGGTGCCACGTGAACAAGTCGCACGCATCCATGCGTCGTCGGGTACCACCGGTAAACCGACCGTTGTCGGCTATACACAAACGGATATCGACAACTGGGCAACACTTGTCGCACGCTCTATGCGTGCTTCGGGCACTAAACCCGGAGACATAGTGCATGTTGCCTATGGTTATGGCTTATTTACCGGCGGCCTTGGCGCACACTACGGTGCCGAGAAACTGGGTTGCACCGTAGTACCCGTTTCTGGTGGCATGACCGAAAGGCAGGTCACACTGATTCAGGATTTTAAGCCATCCACCATCATGGTTACGCCAAGCTACATCTTATCTATCCTCGATGCATTCAACGCTCACAATATAGACCCGCGTGACACTTCTTTAGATGTCGGTATATTCGGCGCCGAACCGTGGACTAACGCCATGCGTGAAGAAATTGAAGAAGCTTTCGATATGCATGCGGTAGACATCTACGGATTGTCTGAGGTCATGGGTCCGGGAGTCGCCAACGAATGTGTTGAGAGCAAAGATGGCCCAACGATCTGGGAAGATCATTTTTATCCGGAAATTATCAACCCGGACACTGGTGCACCGGTAGCCGACGGTGAACAAGGCGAACTGGTTTTTACATCATTAACCAAAGAAGCTTTCCCGATTATCCGTTACAGAACCCGCGACCTGTCACGACTGCTGCCCGGCACTGCACGCAGTATGCGACGCATGGAAAAGATTACCGGACGCAGTGACGACATGATTATCCTGCGTGGTGTGAATGTTTTCCCGACACAAATTGAAGAACAGCTGATGCGAGTACAAGCATTGGCTCCGCACTTTCAGATTGAACTGACTCGTGATGATCGCCTCGATGTGATGACCATACACACCGAATGCACACAGACAGCAATAAGTGAAGAAGCAATGAAAGAAGCGGGCAATAAACTCTCGGGGCTTATCAAAGATGCCATCGGAGTTAGCGCTGTAGTGAAAGTGGATGCACCCGGCACTGTCGCTAGAAGTCAGGGCAAGGCCGTGCGGACCGTAGACAATCGCCCTAAAAACTAAACCACCAATATCATTTTCATCGGAGAATTCTGTGGCATATACAGCAGCAGTAGCAGGCCTTGGGTCAATGGGTATGGGCATGGCTAAGAGCCTGCTTGCCGCAGGCATTGAAACTTATGGCAGCGATACCGACCCCGCAAAGCTCAATGAATTCACATCGGCCGGAGGTAAGCAGGCACCGCTCATCGATGTTGCAGAAAACATAGATTGCCTGATGATAGTGGTAGTCAATGCCCAGCAAACCAAAACAGTTCTCGATAGCGTGTTCGAACAACTAAAACCCGGTGCAGTCGTTGTTGCCTGCGCCACAGTACCTCCCGAGTTCGCCAAAGCACTGGAAGCACAGTGCCAGCAACAAGGCTTGCATTATCTGGACGCACCGATATCCGGTGGCTCAGTGAAAGCGGCAGCCGGTGCAATCACAGTACTTGCCGCAGGTTCCGATGAAGCATTTACGCAGGCACAACCTGCGCTCGATGCAGTTGCAGAAAAAGTATTTACCCTCGGTAACCAGGCAGGCCCCGGCTCTGCACTAAAATCAATAAATCAACTACTGGCAGGCGTACACATTGCCGCGGCTGCAGAAGCAATTACTTTTGGCCTAAGCCAGGGTGTCGATGCAAAAACTACTGTTGATGTGATATCGCAATGTGCAGGTACCAGCTGGATGTTTGAAAACCGCGGCCCGCACATTGCCGACGGTGACTACACACCACACAGTGCAGTAGACATCTTTGTTAAGGATCTGGGAATCGTGTGTGACATCGGCCACTCAAGCAAATTTCCATTGCCACTCGCTGCCACCGCACTACAACAATTTATCGCCGCAGCAGGGGCAGGACTAGGTCGTGAAGATGACTCTGCAGTCGCCAAGGTTTACGCAAATCAGAGTGATATAGAGTTGCCGTAGCGGCATGACCGAAAACTATGGGTGTGCGATGTTAGCGTATGCAAACATCGTTACCACTATGATGTTCCGGATCGTCTTCCTCTAGTACCCTGGTACACTCTTTCAAACAACTGACGCAAATAGCAACACCGGCATCCCCACTAACGCTGTGTTCCTTTACGCTCCAACACCATAGCCGTTTGTTTACGGGCCGTTAATTGTATTGAATCCACGTCAAAAGGAAACCTATCTTGTGGACGGCGCTTTGTCATTGAATTCTATACCGGATATTTGGAATTCTATACCGGATATTTGCCGAATTTAGTGCAGATTAACGACGGAGGTGCCCCAGTGATTCAGGTTCGCAAATACCGGCCAGACAGACACTAATCAGAATCACCATTGATATATGACTCCCAAAATTACCTGACTGACTGCGTTGTCTGCAACCAGCGGGCTTTGTGTCAGTGTGCCCAGATCCTCATATTCGATTTGCAGGTAACTCATTAAGTTCCGAGAAAGAGGCAAGGCGATCATTCCGCTAATGAAACTGGTCATTCCCCCAACTGCCGTATAGGCCGGGAGACTTTCATTGGATTCGGATTGGTTTACACCAAACAAGTACTGATTGAGTTTTCTATCTCGATAACGGACTCCAATACCAAGTTCCACAGGCAGTGCACGGGATTGATAGCTAATCTGCGTGTTTGTCTCAAAACCGTTATGACCGCTGGTCATACCGGATTGGCCGCGAAATTCGAATACAAAATTTCCGTAGCTAACTTCTCCGGTAATTCCAATGTCCAGTCCACTCCTGCGTTGAAGATCATTGTAGAGAAGGCTTTCGCCATAGTCGGGTGCAAAACGAGGCGATACAATGACAGACATGCTTCCTTCGTATTGATTCGTTTCTGAAAAATCGAAAATCCTATAACTTGCACCGTCGAGAGTCGACAGAGTTAACCTGTCTTTCTCATACATAATTAATGGAGCAACCAGGTTCTGCGTGTGGAGATAAGGGCCATCGGCATGTAGAGCCGCTACACCGACTATCCAGGTACCGTTAGCTGAGGCAACATTGACACTGAAACGACTATTGCGATGATAATTTTTATCGTGTTCATGAGTTAGCTCCCGTAGAAATACACTGATCAGAGGGCTTAATGTTCACACTGCATTTTCTTTCTATTTTGTTTAAGAAAAATTTGGGATCACGAACAAACAACACCATACAAAGCAAAATCAGCAAGCCCGTTTGAATTACCTTGCTCATTGGGTCTGTGTTGAATACTTCATTGAAGATTCCAGCGCTCAGATGAAATATTATTGCGACAATTACGCTTCGATTAGATTTGAAGTAGCACCAGTTCATTATCAATACAAAAGGGAAAATACTGATGATCATATTGGTGGTGAACAGTGGGCCGCTTTCAACGACATTGGATTGATAATATCCTTCAACCATTACCAGTGGTGCGCGCCATAGTATCCAGTAAACCGCGAACACAGCCGATGTGAGTAACACGTTCAGGCGGCGTCTCAATGTGTCCGTACCGTAGCAATGCCAACTCATTTCCTCTAAAACCGGAGCCAGTAATAGCGCCACCCAGCCGGACACCAGACCTGCAGAGAATGATGGGCTGAAATTGAACTGAAACTGGTCGGAACTGTAGCCGAACAACAACGAGATCGCCTGCGCACAGAGAATACTCAAAAGCATAAATACAGCGCCAGCAATCGCGTAGCGAAACCCGGTTGGACCAAATCGGCAGAGCCGTAAAATAAAATCTTCACGCAACACTGGATCACGTCGAGTCATCATCCAGGAAACGAGAAAAGGAACGACTAAGCCAACCAGCAGTAACACCGTCACTAATGCTCCTTGCAATAGATCGGGCATATCTTCCTGACTTGTAACCCCGGCCAGCAACCAGGCTGACCAGGTGCCAGCGGTCGCCAACCCGTAAAACAACCATGGCCGGTTGTAGCGTTCAATGATGTCCGATTCGGAGAGTTGATGATAAGTGTCCACTATGCCCTCTCTAATGCGTTATTTGGCCTGTATCCTGGCTGCTGCCGGGACAAGGCTATTTATCGGGTTTAGCAGCAAACTTTGCGTCCGCTCCTACAGGACAAGACAAAAAAACTCTAAAAAACAATAACCTGGAAATTCCTGCCCTATAGGGAGGGAGGAATTCCGCCTATTGGCGGACTACTGTAATCGTTCGAATATTGTGAGAATCGAACATGGATAAATTCTGGCTAACGATCGCCAATGGGATAGGCCTGCTGGCTTTGATACTGTTGCTGTACTACTCGGTTATTTTTATTCTTTGACCATGCAGCGGTTGACTGAACGAGCACAGGCTATTTGATGGAAAATGGGATTACTTTGTTGCCAGCGCTGACGTTGCTTGGGGCAGCTCACGGAATATTTCTCTCGCTCGCGCTACTAAACGCAAAAGCAGGTGATATAAGTTCGCACAGAATACTGAGCTTGTTTACATTCTTGTTTGCCATCGATCTGGGAGAGGAATTCCTGTACCAGACAGGTTTTTTTTCATCGGCACCACATTTACTACAGGTTTTATCGCCCATAGACTTAAAGTACGGACCTGTGCTCTATTTTTATGTTTCACACCTCACGTCACGTGGAAATACGAGCAACCAAATAAACAACAGTCATCATTTTGTCCCGGTGATCGCAGGTGCGTTACTACTCACGCCTTTCTATTTCTTCCTCACAGGCACACAGAAGTTACAGTTTGTTGAATCACTCCGAACCGGCGAGATTACAAATGCAGGAGCACCAATTTCTGTCGTCCTGGGAGTGTCACTCTTCGCATTACTCACTCTGCTTCAGATCGGTTTTTATTTGGTTATTTGCATCAGAGAGGTTCGTTCTCACAACAACAACATTACCCAGGAATTCTCAGATCTCGAAAAGATAAATCTTGCCTGGCTCAGAAACCTGTTAGTCGGCCTAAGCCTGATATATCTTTTGTTTGTCGGTGATCAGTTTTTTCCAGACTTTCTTGGAATGAATTTTCTTGGCGATTCGATCACCATTCTGGCTGTGATACTAATTTACACAATGGGTTACCTTGGCCTGAGACAGCCAAAAATATTCACGCACTCTCTCAGACATATAGAGCAGAGTACCGGCAACCATGCTACCCAGAATGATTCTGAATTCGATTTATCCTCTCCTAACAGATATAAAAAATCCGGACTTGATAAGGAAACCAGCCAATCTTTTCTCGATGAACTCCTGACTCATATGGTAGTACAAAAACCCTATTTACAGGGCGGCTTGACCTTACCGGAGCTGGCAAGCCAGCTGGGCATAACCCCCAACTATTTGTCTCAAATTATCAATGAACAAAAAAATCTGAATTTCCACGACTTCATTAATCAATACAGGGTAGAAGAAGCAAAGCGTTTAATTCAAACGACTGAAAAACCCAATATTCTGCAAATTGCCTTTGATGCGGGATTTAACTCGAAGTCAGCGTTCTACACGGCATTTAAAAAAGCGACGTCTATGACGCCAACACAATTTGCCAAAACAGCAGATCAATAGCGCACATAGCAAGCAAATCAATCTTGGAATCAAAAATACTCTCCCCTACTTCAACCCTGATATTGCATCCACCTGATCATGCGCTTTCTGTTTTAACTTGTCATCAATAAAGGCAGCACTAAAAGAATTCTTGGCCAGCTGAATGATATCTTCCTCACTCAGAGCCAGAGCCTTTGCGATTGCTTTATAATTATCATTGATATAACCGCCAAAGTACGATGGATCGTCGGAGTTTACCGTCGCGACAATCCCGGCTTCCAACGCTCTCTTTAGCGGATGCAGCTCAAGGTCAGTGATCCCTTTCAGCCGCAAATTAGACAATGGGCACATGGTAAGCGGTGTTTGTTCTTTGGCAAGCCTTGCAATCATTTTCGGATCATCAAACGCTCGATTGCCATGGTCTATCCGTTTAACCTGCAGATCATCAAGAGCACCTTCTACATACTCTACCGGGCCTTCTTCACCGGCATGTGCAACGGGGACAAATCCCTGCTTGCGTGCTTCTGCAAATACTCTTGAAAATCCCGCTGGCGGATAGCCTTTTTCACTGGAGTCGAGACCCACACCGTAGATGGTTTCTTTATGTTTGCAGGCACAGTTCAATGCTTCAAACGCATGTTCTTCCGGTAAGTGCCGCAGGAAACACATGATCAGCCGTGAGGTAATACCAAAGTCCCGAAGGCCTGCCTCCAGCGCATGGCAAATACCATCATGCACCGTTTCAAAAGCAACACCACGATCGGTATGCGCCTGCGGGTCGAAGAATATCTCGACATGCGTAACGCAATCGGCATGCACTTTACTAAGATAGGCATAGGTCAGATCGTAGAAATCCTGCTCATTCACAAGCACCGACATCCCGTGATAGTACACATCAAGGAAATCCTGCAAGCAATCGAATGCAAAGGCATCTTTTACATCCTGCACGGTTTTATAGGGCAACGTGACAGAATTACGGTTGGCCAGTGCCAACATCATCTCTGGTTCCAGAGTGCCTTCTATATGCAGGTGAAGCTCTGCTTTAGGAACTTTGTCTATTAACGCGTCGACGTTCATGCCGCAGGCTCCAATTCATTAACACTCAGTAAGATAACAGACCACAGTCAATCCGGGATATGTTCTGCGGGCAACACCGCCGCTCCCCAGGGGAATCTGCCAACTTTAATTGATTTAATCGGCTTGAGGTTTTCAACATCAACCACGGTTACATCACCAGACACTCCATTAGTAGTAAAAAGCAGCTTTTCTTCAGGGTCCATCGCGGTATGCCAGACTCTTCTGCCAACCAGTATGTACTTGATTGGTTCATAGGTTTGCCGATCAACCACTGCGACGTAGTTTGCAGGGCCCAATGCGATAAACGCATGCTTGCCATCACTGGTTAATTCGATGCCCACAGGCTGAATACGATCAGCAGAGATACCCGCTATTTCAAAGCCAATGGTGTGTTTAATCGAACGGGATTCAGAATCAATGACAGCCACGGTTCCACCGATTTCTGCACTAACCCATAGCTCGCTGTCATCTGCGGTAAACAGCGCGTCACGCGGGCGTTGATCTACCAGAATATTATCGGTAATTTGTTGAGTTTCGGTGTCGATCCAGTGCGCCATGTTAGAGGTTTCGGAAGTAACAATGGCCCACTTGCCATTGTTACTGACCGCCATACCCTCAGGCTCTACGCCAACATCAATCTGCGCTACTACCGTTCGTGTTTCTATATCGACAACGGTGGCAATAGCGTCGTCTTCATTGGCAATATAAAGATGGCGGTTATCCGGATGCAGTGCAAATTGCTCGGGATCTTCACCCGAGGGTAACTCATGGATTATCTTATCCGTTGCAATATCCATCATTTGCACCGTGTCAGAATCTGAGGCGCAGATAAACAAATGCTTAAAGTCACGAGAGAGTGTCACACCGCGGGGGCGCTCACCAACCTCCAGGGTTTTAACAACTTCAAGCGATTCTGTGTCGATCACAGAGATGGTATCATCGCGTTCGTTTGAGATATAAACCCAGTCGGCATGCGCCAGCTGAATACTACTCACCGCCGCCAGTGACAGCGCCAGGGTAAAGGATGATTTCATGGTGTTCCCATTTTATTGCATTGTGATTCCGGAGCATCCAGACCCAGAGTATCCAGTTCGGTGGTTTGATGTAAAAAGCCTTCTATCGGTGCCAGTGCCACTACCGATAATGGATGCACCAGAGGTATCGGC
>CALLLY010000268.1 GCA_938008205.1 uncultured Granulosicoccaceae bacterium | reverse complement strand
TGATTCGTAAAAAGAGCAATCAGTTGCGGGCCGATAAGACCGATGATGAGGGACATGGCGGCGGCTACCACGGTAGATTGTATGGTCGAGTATTTAACTGCATTGTAAAAATCCTCACGCTTTTGACTGCCCCAGGCTTGCCCGCTTAGCGTTTCAACCGCATGGGCAAAACCATCCAGTGCGTACGCACATATATGTAAAATTTGCAGCAAAATAGCATTGGCAGCCAGGGATAGAGCGCCGAGCCCTGCGCTCTTCGCATTGAAGTAGAAAAACGATAACACCAGTAACAAGGTTCGCAGAAATATATTCGTATTCAGCGTAAACAACCGTTTCAGTGCTGTGCGATCGAGCAGGGCATGAATTCGTAAATGGTCGGCAGACCATGCGATCGATTTACCCACCAACGCCAACCCTAGCCCCAATGCGCAGTATTCGCTGATCACAGTGGCAATAGCAACACCGGTGATGCCCCAGCCCAGAACAGGCACAAACAGTAAATCCAGAACGATATTTAACAGATTCAGAAACAGCTGGAAATACAACACTGCACGCATCTGTTGCTGACCGATGAGCGTACCGAGCACGACGTAATTGGCGAGCGTTGCAGGTGCCGCCCAGATTCGAATCTGATAATACTGCGAAGTAGGCTGGTTTAACGCTTCGTCTGTGCCAAGTAACCAAAGACTTAAAGACAGCAATGGTTTTTGTAGTGCTAGTACGCAACAGGCCAGCAATGCTGCGACAAAAAGCGAACGCCAGAACGTCAGCGAGATATTGGTTTTACTGTTCTTATTCTCACCGAAGGATTGTGCTACCAACCCGCTGGTAGCCATTCGCAGAAAACCGAAGGTCCAGAACACCAGGCTGAATATGGAGGCACCTAATGCCACAGCTCCAATCAGTTCCACTGTAGACAGGTGCCCAACCACTGCAGTGTCGACTGCACCTACCAGGGGCACACTGATATTTGAGAATATGATTGGCAGTGACAGTTGCCAGATTCGGGCATGCCATTGCGCAGAGCTGCGAGGAGAGGGGGGAGATGTCATACGCGATTGTACGCCATCGCGAGCAGCACACCGCAGCCAAAATTTACCCGCAACTAATGTTGCGGGTGTTTTGTAAAGAGTTAGCTTTGGCGGCGGCCAATGCAGTAGTAAGTAATGCCATGTTCAGCGAGTGTCTGTGGCTCGTACAGGTTTCGCCCGTCAAATATGACAGGTGCACTCAAACTGCTTTTCATGCCGTTCCAGTCAGGACTTCTGAACTCGTGCCACTCTGTGCAAATGATCAGGGCATCGGCTCCCTCAAGCGCATCGACGGCAGAATCTGCCAGTTGGAGTTTGTCGGCATGATTAGGATATAGATGTCTGGTCTCGTCCATAGCAACCGGATCGTACGCCTGAACTTTAGCGCCTTTCTCCCATAAACCTTCCATAACAACTCGACTGGGCGCTTCTCGCATATCGTCTGTATTTGGTTTGAATGCCAGACCCCACAGTGCAAAGGTTTTGCCCTTGATATCGCCGTTGAAATGTTTGTCGATCTTGCCCTGTAGAACGTGCTTTTGTTTTTCGTTAACACTCTCTACAGATTCGAGCAGTTGTGCGTTGTATCCAACTTCGCGAGCAGTGGCCACCAGCGCTTTAACGTCTTTTGGAAAACAGGAGCCGCCGTATCCACAACCCGGGTAAATGAAGCTATAACCGATTCTTGGATCAGAGCCTATGCCTATTCGCACGCTTTCGATATCTGCATCCAGCGCATCGGCCAGGTTGGATAGTTCGTTCATGAAGCTGATTTTGGTTGCAAGCATTGAGTTAGCAGCGTACTTGGTCAGTTCTGATGAGCGGATATCCATAAAGATTAACCGGTCATGATTGCGGCAAAAAGGTGCGTAGAGTTTTCGCATCTGTTCACGTGCGTACTCATCTTCGGTGCCCACGACGATTCTGTCGGGTTTTCGAAAGTCTTCTATTGCAGCACCTTCCTTGAGAAACTCGGGGTTGGAAATAGTCACGTACTCGTGATCAGCTCCGCGCTCGGTCAACACTTCCTGCATGCGAGCGCCGACTTTGTCCGAGGTGCCGACAGGAACTGTGGATTTGGTAACCACCAGCTTGCGTGAATCCATGCGTTCGGCAATTGTGCTCGCAACGGCCAGCACGTGCTTAAGATCCGCAGATCCGTCTTCATCGGGTGGTGTGCCGACCGCGATAAATTGTACTTCACTGTGTGCGACAGCCTGATCCATGTCTGTGGTGAATTGCAGCCGTCCAATTTCAACGTTTCGCTTGATAATTTTATCGAGACCGGGCTCGTGTATCGGAATGATACCGGCGTTCAGATCATCGACTTTTTTCTTGTCGATATCGACGCAGAGGACGTCATTTCCTACATCGGCAAGGAGTGATCCTGTAACAAGACCAACATACCCTGAACCGTAAAGCGTGACTTTCATATTTTAGATCCGTTACTAATTGCTCGGAGGAATAGATAGGGGAATGTAATAGGTATCGGTCAGAATGTGTGGTAACTAATGCTACGGCACTGGAATTCGTCACGGTAGATCGGTATTTACTGTATCAATACGGTAAAACCGATGAAACACGTCGGGTTTGCAAGGTTCTTGCCGTGCCTATACCCTGATCTGGCGCGATATCAGCTTTGTATAGTGTAAACTAGTTCACAGGTGGAAGGTGGGTGCCTCCGCTATTCAGTAATCCGGAATTTGTAACCTAGAATTGTAATATTGAACAGGCAAGCGACAAACCACCGATTTGAAGCGATCTGGGACCGCGCCAGCATGCCGTTTGAGGGTGTGCGCTGTGAAAGCGCTGGCGCTGGCGCTGGCGGTGGTATTTGCAACGAATTGTTTCAACGTTACGCTGAATCCGAGCGGTACTATCACACAATAGATCACATTGATTATTGCCTGGAGATGTTTGATCAGGTAAGGGATCAGTGTGCCAACCCGGATGCCGTGGAACTTGCAATCTGGTTTCACGATGCAATCTATGAATTTCCTGTCGATGATAACGAACGTCTGAGTGCAGAATATTTTCTCAAAGTTTCCAGTGGCAGGTTGCCGGAAGATCTGAGGAAGGTCGTCTTTGATCAGGTGATCGTCACTGATCATCGCAGCCCGCCTGCCGACCATGATCAAAAGCTGTTGATTGATATTGATTTGTCCAGCTTTGGCCGTCCATGGGAGCGGTTTCTAAAAGATGGCGTCAACGTTCGACTGGAAATGGGCTATCTGGATGACTCCGAGTTTTATCCTCGACAAATAACATTCATGAGTCAATTGCTTGGGCGTGCGCATTTCTATGCAACGGAGTGGTTCCAGAAAAACTATGAAGAAACGGCGCGGGATAATCTCAAAAGATACTTAAAGACCCTGGCCGATCAGGGCTATGTCGCCGGCTAATTCACGCCGTCCCGGCGGTGGCTACAATGACCTCTCGTTTGCCTCCTGGCCCGGGTAGTTTTTGCCAGCTGAACCCCGCTGTTGTCAGAGCGTCTTTAAACCTGCGGTTTACGCTGTAAGTTGCCAGCTTGCCATCGGTTTTCAGGGCGCAGTGTAGTTTTTCTAAAAAATCACTTTGCCAAAGCAGTGGGTTTTGCGCAATGCTGAAAGCATCAAGGTATACAGCGTCAAAAGTATCTTCAGGTAGCTCGCTTAGCAAAACGTCTGAGCGAGTGATGGTCAGGTTGCAGTAGTTATTGATCGGAGTCTTGTGCGTTGTGTCAGCAGATAGTGTGGCCTTCAGGTTTTCTATTTCGTTATAACAGTCCGATGTATTTCGGGATAACAACTCGCCAATCAATTTTACCGGAGGCAGCCTGAGGTCGAACCCGTGGTAGTACAATCCGCAGTGATTTTTTCTGGCTGCGGCTGCAGTTAACAAAAAATTAAGGCCGCTGCCAAAACCGATTTCAAGAACACTGGTGTCTAGCTTGCGTCGCAGTCTTTCTTGTACGCCGGAGTTGATCAGAAACACGCTTTCTGCCTCCGTTACTGCACCAAACATCGAGTGATAGGTTTCCGGATTTTGCGCGTGCTTGAGCGTGTAGCTGCCGTCACGGGTTAAGTGCAGCGCCAGATCATGTTTGGTTCCGCTAGTCAGCAGGGAGTTGCCTTCGCGTTGGTCGGAGCGACTTACTGAACGTTTTTCAGTTGCCGCGGGATTCGTCTGGTAGCGGTGCGGAATTCGTCGCATTCGGCGATGAACAGCTCGGTGCTGCGAGGCATAGGAACTCTGGCCAGTGCCACCCACTCTATAAGGCTTTTGCAGTCGTAAAGCAGCTTGATTCCGGTGCTATGTAACCAGGCCGGCATTTGTGGATCCTGATAGGGCTGCCCGGGAAACTCAGCCAGCCTTTCACTGGCAGAAACGAATTCAGGCCAGATCATAAAGTTATTGATGGCATCACTTCTCATTGTTTCGCACTCGTGCTTTGCAGCATTGGCAAAATAATTAATCAAAGTCTCTGCACCGTCAAAAGAGGGTAGCGGGCTTAAAACCGACTTCATATGTTCGGCAACTTCGTCGATATTGCGCATAGCCTGTGCAATCTTGATAAAACGGGACTCGTAGAATTGTTCTATCGGTACCGAGAATGCACGAAAGGGTTCGCCCCAGAGTTCATCGATACCTTCCTGGCCACTGTAGTGTTTTACCTGCTTGCCCAGATCCAGAGCTTCCTTAAAGCACTGTCCGCACTCTTGCATAAGTTCGTTGTCACGGCTGACGTTGACACCGTTAGCGCCGAGATCAACCACGATTCTGAAAATATCCGTAGCACGGTTGAATAACGCACCGGCGAGCATAGCGGCATTGACGCGTTTTTTGCGCGGATCGGTTTCGCGCTGGTAGGCATCTCTGGCGCAGTCCAGTGCGTGGCCGGGGGTATTGATGCCGTGTTCAGTGTGGTGAAAGGTGCGCCGGGTAAGAGATTCAATCAGGTTCTTTCGCGCGAGCAAGGATTCCGGCGGTGGCGCGTAGTAACGGATCCAGTAATTATCGAAAAAGATAAATGCCTGTCCGTCAACTTCGTGACGCGTACCGTTGGCGAGCAACAGGTCGCCGGAGGCCGGATCTGTTTGGCAACCGTCGGGAGTCCACTGCGGGCTGCGTCGAAAATTTTTCGTGTTATACGAAAATTCCATTTCTACCGTTCCGCTGCGGTGGTGTTGAGATTCATGTACTTATAGCTCAGGTACTTATGGCTCATGGGCACGCGGCGCGAATTATTGCACACTGGATAGCGTGATGCAGTGAGATATTCGTGACCTGCTCAATATTTATGCCTAACCGATGTTAGCCTTGAAATAAATATCATTAAAATCAGTGGCCTACAAATTCTTCGCAATTATTTTTTTGCGACAATTACTGCTCGTAACGGTCCCGGAAGTCCCTCTACAGTACGCATGCTGTCTTCAGGGTCCAGCGCATTGACCAGCGATTTGTAGGGCATCCATTCTGTCGGCCGTTGCTCCAGGGTTGTTGTTCGGCTGATGTCGATGCACCGTACGTCGCTGAAACCGGCGATTTCAAGTTGCTGAAAAAGTGTCGGTAAACTCGGCACCGTCCAGACATTGCGCATGTTTGCATACCTGTCCTCGGGGATCAGCTCTTGATTTGTGTGTCCGTGAAGAATCAGTGTTTCGAGCACCAGTTCACCGCCGTCACACAGGCTACTGTGCAGCAGCACGAGGTGATCAATCGGTTGCCGTCGATGATAGAGCACACCCATACTGAATAGGGTTTCGAACTGGAACGGCTGATCAATAAGTATCTCAACACCCAGCGGTAGCACTGTCGCCCGATGTTCGCTGGTGAATCGGGTAATTGCCTGAAACTGTGTGCAGAACAATAAACTGGTATCGAGGCCGATTACCTGCCTGGCGCCCGCACCTAACATTCGCAGGCTGTAGTAACCATTGCCGCTGCCCACATCTAAAACGGTTTTATCGCTTAGATTGATATGGCTGGCCAGACGCTGCCATTTCCAGTCACAACGCCATTCACAATCGAGCTTGATCCCGTGTAACTGGAACGGCCCCTTACGCCAGGGACTGAGTTCCAGCAGAGCAGACTTCACCGCAGCGACATCAGGCAGCGGACTTTCAGCAACCGTGGTAATCGCATCCTGCTGCAGATCTACCCGAGGGCTGGCAATGTCGGGTAGTGCAGCAAGGACCGCGAGCCAGCCGGGAAAATTGCGCTGACTATCGGGCCGGAGTTTTTGCTCTATTGCCGGCATCAGTGTATCCAGCCACCGGATTAACTCCGGGCTCTGACACTGTTGACGAAAATCTTCTATGTTGAAAGCGGTCATTGATAGAGGGGCGCAAGGGCGATGTACATTATCGGGATTATAATCGAGCCCCGCCGTCACAGTGGTTTATTGTTCATTGCTTCGGAATTCTTCTGTACTTTGTAAAGTCACTATGAGTACGCTCAAAAAACCCCGGCACTATTCGCTAAGTAAAGCAAACGCACATCTGCAATCGGTTGACCCTGCGATGGCTAATCTCATTATGCGTATAGGTCCAACACGTGTTCGCAGTGAAGCGAAGCTATCGATTTATCAATCGTTGGCCAGAGCTATTGTCTACCAGATGCTATCGACGCAATCGGCAGCGGCGATCTATTCGCGGCTGCTTAGCCTGTGCGGTGAGACGGTAACACCTGAGTCTGTTGCGGGCGCAGGAGAAGCAGCACTGAGAGAGATCGGTTTTTCTCGTGCCAAGGTTGCATCGATTGTGGATCTGACAGACAAAATAAACGATGGCAGTATTCCAGCAGACAATTTGTTGGTGCGAATGTCAGATCAGGAGCTTGTCGATTGCCTGACGCAAGTCAAGGGGATCGGCAAATGGACTGTCGAAATGCTGATGATCTTCAATCTGGGGCGGGCTGATGTATTTCCTGCGACGGACCTTGGTGTACGAAAAGGTCACAAGCTTGCTTACGATCTTGAGGATTTGCTTCCAGCCACTGAACTCGCCAAAGCAGCTGATGTGTGGAAGCCTTACCGAACTGCTGCCGCCTGGTACTTATGGCGCGCCACTGATAGTGTAGATTGGAGTGCATAACGCAGTACAAAATGCCGCTGGCAGCCCGCCGCCTGATTCATGAAAATCATATTGAGTCGAAAGGGGGTTGATAGTAGCGCCGGAGGATTTGCGAGCCCGGTGTTACCGGATGGTTCATTGCTGCCTGTCGCTATACCCGATAAGCGTTCGCCGGTTCGGTATCGGGAGGTCAATGCACCGGTTAATCTTGGCAGGTTGTTAAAGCACCTTAGTAAAGACCGCTGTTCCGGCTGGGATCGAGTTCATCTTGATCCGGATATCAAAGCGGAAAGTCTTAACCGTCGCGCTAAGTTTCAACCGGCATTCGGTCAGTGCGGGGCGGCGCAGAGTCATCTTGCCAGCCACAATGTTTCCAGTGGCGATCTGTTTCTTTTCTTTGGCTGGTATCGTCAAGTTGAATACTATCGCAGGCGTTGGCGATATGTTCCTGATGCGCCCGATTTGCATGTGATATTCGGCTGGATGCAAATCTCACAAGTTGTTCCTGTTGAAACCGTACTAAGTGATGATCGATATCAACACCTGCGTCTGCACCCGCACTGCTTTGGGAGCTTCAGTGGCAGTAATACGATTTATGTTGGTCGTGATCAGCTCTCGTTTAATACTGTTTATCCCGGGGCTGGATATTTTACTTCATTGCAAGATCGCCTCACGCTCACTGCAGACAACAGTAGTCGGTCTGTCTGGCGTGTTCCGGACTGGATGCATCCCGCCGGTAAAGAAAGCATACTGAGTTATCATCAGGACTTTTCCAGATGGACGGTTAAACCGACGGGTACTTTTTTGAGATCTGCAGCAAGAGGACAAGAGTTTGTTCTGGATACAGCGCATTATCCGCAAGCGCTGGAATGGGTAGCGGGTTTGTTGGCTGCCTGAACTTAACTGAACTGAAGTACGGTTAAGGGTTCAGTTGTCTTTAGTGGCGTCGTTGCTGTTCGCTGTTATGTCAGTGTCTGTTTCTGATCGCTCTATGAGTCCGGGAGCAGGTGTTTCGTCGACATCTTCTATAACTTCAGCTTCAATAAGTTTGTATTCAGGTGCGTCCAGAGCTTCCTGTTCTTTACGTGAACGAACCAGATAACCACCAACAGCCCCCCCGGCGGTAGTTAAAGTCAGTAAACCAAGTGTGACAAATTGCGTGAGTAACATCATCACTCCAAAACCTGCAGCTACTGCTATTGCACTACCGACCTTGATGTTAGCTTTGGTTTTTGCACGCCGCGCTTCAACTTCTATTTGCTTTTTGGTTTTTTTAACCAGCCTGTCTTTGTCACGCTCGGCGGTCTTGCTGATCTTGTCACGTTCCGCAGCGAATTTCTCCTTAAGTGTATTCACACGTTTGTCTGCAAGCTGGCGGGCGACAGTAGAAAACCACAGGCTGATCACTATCGAGAGCAAAATAATCAGGAAGGTCACCGCAACGAGTTTTTCCGTGCCAGTGGTACCGGGGTAAAAGTACACGAGACCGGCTGTGGCAAGTTGCGCGAGTGTAAGACCGAGAAAAAACCTGAACATTCGAATGACTGTGTTGTGATTTAGATGTGTACCTGCAGTGCTGTCGCAGTGTAGCTCAATTCGATTGAGGTAACAGTCTTTGGGTCGGGATTAAAGAAGCTCGAGTTTCAGACGAAACAGTGCGTTACGGAAAAAGGGCAGATACAGATGATGAATATTCGGGTTGTGGCACTTTCAGCGATGCTGGTATGTGGTAGCAATGCTGCGACAGCAGACATTCTAATGCTTCCGACGGGTGGATATGGTGTCACACAGGGCAGTGGCGGTGTGCAGCGAGGTGCATCTATGAATGAGGTGCTGCAACATTTGGGTGAGCCACAAAAGCGCCATCGGGCCGTTGGTGTGCCGGCGATCTCAAGTTGGGAATATGCCGAGTTTCGAGTCTATTTTGAAAACGGCCTGGTGCTGCATACGGTGTTTCGTGCACCGTAGCGATTAATGAGCCGGCAGGTTCAGCCCTGTCGGTCGACCAGTGGGCTTGAGTAGTTAAGTTCCATATCCCACGGAAAATTAATCCAGGTGTCTTGCGGGACTTCTTTTATAAAGTCGTCGACCTCAGGTCGGCCCTCTGGCTTGGCGTACACCGTGACAAATCTGGCATTTGGCACCACCGCTTTCAC
>CALLLY010000267.1 GCA_938008205.1 uncultured Granulosicoccaceae bacterium | reverse complement strand
TTCTACGAGATCACCCTCATTCAGCAGAACTGCACCAGCTTCCATATTGAGATGCTGCATAAACTTATTAACCCGCGATTCCAGATCTGCAGCCGGGTTACCTCGCGACTCTAACGACTGATACAGTGACTCAATTAATGGTAGCGGGTCCGCTACCGTATCAAAGGTTTCCAAATCTTTGCTATCAAACCAGGCTACGGCTTCATCCAGGTCTTCAAAAACCCGGGTTTTATCTGTCAATATGCCCGGCTGATGCTGTAACACTTTGCGAATTTGAGGCGATACATTTGATAAACCGACAATAACGTTTGCCTGCGTAGCTATTTGCACCAGGCGAGAAAAACTGTAAGTCGCTGAAGAATCAAAACCGGTCACCAATCGAAAATCCATTAACAGGTAACGCAGTGTCGGTTCGGAGTGGTCTTCAAGGCGTGCTTTTACCTTGTCTAACAACTGATGAGCCATGCCGAAAAATACAAACCCCTGAAGCTCTACAACGTAGAAGCCGTCACCCTGTTGCTCAAGACGCTTCTCTACATCCGGCGCACGCATGATGTAACTTTGGTACCTGTTTCGCGTGAACGTATGACGAATAAGATTTGTTCTGGTATAAGCCAATACAAAAAGACCGGCCGCAACCACAACACCAAGCACAACACCCTGCAACAAACCTGCTATAGCAATCGCTGCAAGAATCAGCCAAACCAGCAGGTAATCCGCTCTCGGCAACTTGAACCAGCCGTCATACAACCATTCGAACAAAAAGCCCAACCCCAGATAAATCAAAAATCCTGCAACAACCAGCTTTGGTGTGTTAGCAAGTACCCCGGCACCAAAAACCAATGTGGCGGCAACCACTATTGCTACCGTAAATCCAGCTAGTCGGGTGGTTGCCCCCAGTCGATAGTTCAGTGTTGACAAACTCAACATATGATAAGTGGCAGAACTGCCAACAGTCGCACTTGCCATATTGGCTAAACCAACCACTTTTAGTTCACGATTAAGATCTACGTCTTTCTCGGTGATGATTTCCAGCCCACTGCAATTCAACAGCAACGATACCGTGCTGATTAGAAACACAGACAGCATCACCAATGAATTTGCCAGCACAGCAGCCCAGTCAACATCACTGATTATCTGTGGTGTCACTGGCCGCCATAGTTGCGCGTCAGGCAATGCACCTAACAACCACCCTTTTGCATTCGCCATTTCCACAGCCCCGGCAAGGCTGCCACTGACAACAATTAACGTGACAAAGAACAGGACTAACGCTGCAATAACAATGGCGGGCATAATCAGTGGATGTGAATAACGCCTTGTCGCAAACAACATAACACTGCCAAGCACAAGCGCCGGCAGCCATTGCAGCAGTGAATCAGAAGTAAATAGTGCGGCATTGAGCCCACCTTCATTGACAACACCCAGACCGCCAACAAATAACAACCAACCGGTACCAGCCATAAACCCGCCAATGACCGGATACGGTAAAAACCTCACGACTTTGCCGAGACTGTAGTGCCCGACACACCACAACAGCACCCCGGTCAACATCGTGGAACACACCATTATCAGAACAACCGTTGCAAACGCCTCGGATGGGGTGTTGAACGAAGAGGAAGTTACCAGTGTTGCTGCCAGCACCGCAATAATGGCAGCCGGGACATCCTGAGGAAGACAAAGAGAAATATCGAAACCACCGAAAATGGCAGCGATCAATACTGATATCAATGCACCAAGTAAAAGAATGCCGATCCCGGCACCAAAATACTGGCTCAGCTCACCTGAGAAAATCAATGTGGCAAGTGATATTTCGAGGAAAACAACCAGCACGCCGATGACAACACCGGCGGACAGATTAGCTAGCATTCAGGGCTGTCCTTTGACGTCGTATCTATAAGGTCGTTAACGACTTATCAAGGATTAATCAGCGTACCGACTCATTACCAGAGAGGCATTAGTACCGCCAAAGCCGAAGCTGTTCGACATCACGGTATCCAGTTTCGCATCAGTGACGGCCTCTCGCACGATATTGATTTCACCGGCCTCCGGGTCAAGAGTTTCGATGTTGGCGGAGGCTGTGATGAATCCGTTCTGTTGCATAAGCAGGCAATAGATCGCTTCCTGTACACCGGCTGCACCTAAAGAGTGACCTGACAAAGATTTGGTGGAACTGATTTTAGGGGTATCGTTTCCGAACACTTCGGTGATCGCACGCAACTCTGTCACGTCACCTGCCGGTGTGCTGGTGCCATGAGCATTTAAGTAGTCAACCGGCTTATCGATTCCCTGCAATGCCATCTGCATACAACGCACTGCCCCTTCTCCAGACGGTGCTACCATATCTGCACCATCAGAGGTGGCCCCGTAACCTATAATCTCCGCATAGATATGCGCACCACGCTTTAGCGCATGCTCCAGTTCCTCAACTACCAGCATACCTCCACCACCGGCAATCACAAAACCGTCACGGTCTGCGTCATAGGCACGGGATGCACGCTCAGGGGTATCGTTATACTTAGTGGAAAGTGCGCCCATCGCATCGAACAGGCAGCTCATGGTCCAGTGCTCTTCTTCGCCACCCCCGGCAAACACAACATCCTGTTTACCAAGCTGAATAAGCTCCATAGCATGACCAATACAATGTGCACTGGTAGAGCAGGCAGACGACATTGAATAATTCACCCCTTTAATACCGAAAGGGGTAGCAAGGCAGGCAGACACGGTACTGCCCATGGTTTGTGTGACGCGGTACGGCCCGACTCGACGAATGCCTTTTTCGCTCATGATGTTGGCTGCATCCACCTGACTTGAAGATGCCGCACCACCAGATCCGGCAACTATGCCAGTACGAATATTAGACACCATGTTTTCAGACAGTGACGCGTCTTCGATGGCCTGTTGCATCGCAATGTAAGCGTAGGCAGCAGCCCCACCCATGAAGCGCATTTGCTTGCGATCAATGTGATCTTTCACATCAATATCAGGCGTACCGGCGATATGACTGCGCATACCAATTTCGGCATACTCAGCCTTGGCCGAAATGCCTGATTTGCCGGTTTGCAACGACTGAGTCACTTGATGCTTATCCACACCAAGACTGGAGACAATTCCGACTCCGGTGATGACTGCTCTACGCACGATGAATCCTCTGATGTCCAGCGCGGAGTCTACCACGCTGCCAGCCGAAACAGGCTTGCAGTAAGGTCAGTGACGTAGTGCGAACACTCGATTATATATTCCGGCAGGTTTTCCGGTGACTGTTGTGTGAGTGCAGTGGGTGACTTGCTTCAGCCAAAAACCCTGCGCAGGAGATCCGAGTTGCGCCTGGCGGGTTCGAGTCGGATTTCGCGCTCTTCCTGTGCCAGGTAGTGAAAGAATCCGTCGAGACTTTCTTCAACCACATGATCGGTAAAATCTGTTTCCAGCAACTTCGCAACCGGTAAATGTTTAACTCGTTTCGCGATCTCGTCGCTGGCGCGCAACACACCGACTGACTCAAGTGACTCGGTCACCAGCGGGTGCAGGCGTAAGGCCAGTTGCCGCCCTACTTGTGCCTGTAGATGCGCCGTAGCCGCGAACTCGCCACCATGAAGCACCGAACCGGGATTCTCAAGCTTCATCTCGGCAATTAACTCCAACAGAAGCGCGCGTGTGGCCGGCGCAACCGCAATGGCTGCTTCAGCAAGTTTGCGCTCCAACTCATCGAATTCACGGCTGTAACCGATACGCGCTGCAATTTTTCTCGCTTTATTCCATTTTTTCGGAAGCTCGATACGAACTGCCGAATCGCTGAATCCCTCAGCCTGCAGTTTGAGTAACACATTTTCACAGCCGGTGACCAATACTTCTCTCAGCGCGGCCGACACTTCAATGGCAGAAAGATCAGTACGTCTGCTGGGTGCGTCGGCCCGTCCATAAGTAGCGAGCGCGCCGTTGGCTGCGTCTACAAGATTATCGAACATGCTCGCCTGAGTATGGGTTACCCCGAACAACAGCGAGGCAGAGACGATGACAGTTTTTATTTTTATTGTTATCACTGTGTCTAACCTGAAATCACGATTAATTTATCTACAAAACCCGGGCTGCAAATTCTGTTGTGCTGGTCGCCCGCGGTAGCCGTGCAAAGTCGCATAATACGCGCCGCTTTGACAGAGGCTAAGGAACCTATTCACATTGCATTACATCAATGGGGAAATGCCTACACAACAGTTAGCTGTCGAGCAGAATTCGAACCACAAGACAAAAAAAAGCCCCGCCAGAAGCGGGGCTTTTCAGGTTACAACCAAAGGCAGCTTACATCATGCCGCCCATACCGCCCATGCCACCCATATCAGGCATTGGTGCAGCTGACTCTTCTTTAGGCAGCTCGGCAATCATCGCTTCAGTGGTGATCATCAGACCAGCAATTGACGCGGCGTTCTGCAGCGCAGAGCGAGTAACCTTAGTTGGATCGAGAATACCCATTGCGATCATGTCGCCGTATTCACCAGTCGCGGCATTATAGCCATAGTTGCCCGACTCACCGGCAACCTGGTTTACCACTACTGAAGGCTCATCACCAGCGTTGGATACGATCTGGCGAAGAGGCTCTTCCATTGCTCGACGTGCAATCGCAATACCGTGATCCTGATCAGGATTCTCACCTGTCAGACCGTCGAGTGAAGCAATAGCACGAATCAGTGCGACACCACCACCGGCAACTACGCCTTCTTCAACAGCAGCGCGAGTCGCGTGAAGTGCATCGTCAACGCGGTCTTTCTTTTCTTTCATCTCAACTTCGGTTGCTGCACCGACTTTAATTACCGCAACACCACCGGCAAGCTTGGCAACACGCTCCTGCAGCTTCTCACGATCGTAGTCAGAAGTTGCCTGTTCGATTTGTGTGCGAACCTGCTCAACACGTGCGTCGATTTCAGCTTTAGCACCACCGCCGTCAACGATGGTAGTGTTGTCTTTGTCGATAGTAACTTTCTTAGCGTTGCCAAGATCTTCCAGAGTAACTTTCTCAAGTGAAAGACCAACTTCTTCAGAAATTACCTGGCCGCCAGTCAGGATAGCGATATCCTGCAGCATAGCCTTACGACGATCACCAAAGCCCGGTGCTTTAACTGCACAAACCTTCACGATGCCACGCATGCTGTTAACGACCAATGTTGCCAGTGCTTCGCCTTCAACATCTTCAGCAATAATAAGCAGAGGCTTACCGGATTTAGCAACGGCTTCGAGTGTCGGCAGCAAATCGCGAATGTTGGAGATTTTCTTGTCGTACAACAGAACGTATGGATCGTCGAGATCGGCGCTCATAGCATCCTGGTTGTTGATGAAGTAAGGAGACAGGTAACCGCGGTCAAACTGCATACCTTCAACCACATCGAGTTCGTTGTCGAGACCGGAACCTTCTTCTACAGTGATAACGCCTTCGTTACCCACTTTCTGCATAGCTTCTGCGATGATCTCACCGATGTTTGAATCGCTGTTGGCAGAGATAGTGCCTACCTGAGCAATTTCCTTGGTGTCTTTACAAGGCTGAGAGAGATCAGCCAGAGAGCCAACCGCAACACCGACTGCTTTGTCGAGGCCACGCTTAAGATCCATTGGGTTCATACCTGCAGCAACTGCCTTCAGGCCTTCGCGAACAATGCTCTGTGCCAGAACTGTTGCAGTGGTGGTACCGTCACCGGCGATATCAGAAGTTTGTGAAGCCACTTCCTTAACCATCTGTGCGCCCATGTTTTCGAACTTGTCTGCAAGTTCGATTTCTTTGGCAACAGAAACACCGTCTTTAGTGACGTTTGGCGCACCGAACGCCTTATCTAGAACAACGTTACGACCTTTGGGGCCAAGGGTAACTTTTACAGCGTTGGCGAGAACGTCTACGCCCCTGAGCATTCTGCTGCGCGCAGAATCTGAAAACTGGACATCTTTTGCACTCATTGAATTTTATCTCCGTGAGTTGGGATTAATGTGGTTGTCTGGTCGGTATTCGACAAATCAGCCTTCGATGATTGCCATGATGTCGTCTTCACGCATCACCAGCAGTTCTTCACCGTCGATTTTGATTTCCGTACCTGAGTATTTGCCGAAAAGAACGGTGTCCCCGACTTTCACGTCAAGCGCGCGAACATCACCGCCATCTGTTACTTTGCCGTTTCCGATCGCCTTGACTTCACCGCGAATAGGCTTTTCTGTAGCTGAATCAGGAATGACAATGCCACCAGCACTGGTTCGCTCTTCTTCCATGCGCTGCACAACCACGCGGTCGTGTAATGGACGAATGTTCATTTAATCCGGTCTCCCCTTGTA
>CALLLY010000266.1 GCA_938008205.1 uncultured Granulosicoccaceae bacterium | reverse complement strand
TGTTTGGACAGGTGCAACGCCGGCGGATGTCCCGCCTGCGTCATGGTGACTTCACCGGTAGAAAGATCCAACACCCCGTAGACCATAGTGAAGTATCGTCCGCCTGCCAGGCTGCGCCGATTGAGTTCCGAAACCGTTTTGATGCAAGCTTCAGATACCGATGAACTGTCTCGCAGCATCGATGCGCACAATCCGTCTTCACTGGGTTTAAGCTGGTTATTCACGGAAAACACTGTCAAAGCGGACGGGATACCATGCCCCTCCACATCCATGACAAAAAACACCCAGTAGTTATCACCGATTTTGAAATAATCGAACATATCGCCCGATACATACTGGGCCGGCTTGAACAACCATCCGGTGTTGCAACCTTCTCCCTGATAAGGGACAGGCAGCAGATCTTCCTGGATCTTGCCGGCAATCACCAGATCTTCTGTGACTGCAGCATAAGCACGCTGCAACCGGCGGTTTTTCTCCTCCAGTTGTCGTTCCAGATTTACTATGCGAAACGCGCTTTTGATCTTTACCGTGAGCTCGTCAATATCAACCGGCTTACAGATAAAATCATCTGCGCCAGCTTCGAGCCCTTCAAAGATTGATTCACGCTCGGTACGGCCGGAAACCAGAATAAAATAGATATAACGGCCGTCGACCCGGCTGCGTAACTCTTCACAGAGATCGATACCAGACATGCCCGGCATATCCCAATCGCACAGCACGACAGAAACACCGGATGCATCAACGGTTTCCAGCGCTTCAGAGCCATCGTTTGCGGCAATAGATTCGCAACCGATGTGGTCCAGCATACTGGATAAGATCATTCTGGCAGAGATGTCATCGTCGACGACTAGTGCCGTGTTTTCGCTCACAAACCAGTTCCCACTGAAGACTAAATTGTGACTTCCCGAGCACACAACTGCGCGGCTTGCTTCAACAGAAATATCGGCAGGAAGACACCAAAACTTGATCTCCTTCAGCCAAAACCACTCAGTAACGATTATCTACAAATGAAATGGCAGGTAATGATCAATCAGCAGCGCGGCGAAAATCCCCATTAAATACTGTATGGACACCACAAACATACGAATGGGTTGCTTATCATCTGCGGGGCTCTGAATTTTCACGGCATGGAACAAAAACCAGAATCCGAGCAACATCGATCCAACCAGATAGATCAACCCGCTCATTTGAATCAGGTAAGGCACAATCGTCACCAACACCAATAATATGGTGTACAACAGGATTTGTTGTCGGGTGTATTTGATCCCGTGCGTGACAGGCAGCATGGGGATGTTTACCTTTGCATAATCATCACGACGGTGAATGGCCAGCGCCCAGAAGTGTGGAGGCGTCCAGATAAATACGATCAAAAACAGCAGCAGTGACTCCGCTGTAACCTCTCCAGTGATAGCAGCCCAACCCAGCACCGGCGGCATAGCTCCGGCCACACCACCAATCACAATATTTTGCGGTGTGGCTCGCTTCAAATACATGGTGTAAACGCAGGCGTACCCGATCAGCGAAAGAAAAGTCAAAACAGCAGTCAGTGTGTTTACAAATACCACCAGCAAAACCATCGCAACTACTCCGATTGCCCCGGCAAACGCCAAACACTGAGATGTGGTTAAATTTCCCTTCGGCAGCGGCCTGTCCTTCGTGCGCTTCATTTGCGCATCTGCATGTTGGTCGACCACGTGATTGATCGCGGCGGCAGAAGAGGCCGCCAGCCCGATTCCCAGCAGACCGAAAAAGGTCTCCTGCAAAGGCACAATGCCCGGCACCGACAGCACCATTCCGACCATCGCCGTAAAAACCAGCAACAAAACCACCTTAGGTTTGGTGATTTCCAGAAAATCACTGAGCCGCGCAGTTAGCTGCGGGGCCAGTGTGCGGCCCTGCTCAGCGCTGCCAGAAGCCATTTTCACGGGTGTTGATTCATTGTTTGAACTCATAGGTTCGAACTCGTCGTAGTCGTGTGTTACCCGATACGGGAAACTTTCAGTAGATGCTTCAGATCTTTCAGCATCTTTTTCGGATCCAGATCAGGTGGAAATCGCATCATGACGTTGGCAAAAGGATCGACCAGGTAAACACAGTTTTCACACGGTGCCATACCCGATTGTGCCTGCTCCACCTGTTGCTTCAGCTTACCAATGGCGTCAACACTGCCACCTACCACCACCAGACCTTCGCTGGCCTCGCTCAGTCTTTCAGTCATCTCGGCAACAGCGGGGGTGACCAGCACCCTGCGAACTCTGTCCATACGCCGTCCGGTCGACAGCCTGACCTGGCGCATATTATAGAGGGTCTGCTCGCAAATCTTTGCACAAGATTCATCGGCAAAGTACACCATACTCCACTTTTCCCCGATATCCTTCAGTCCCCACGCGCGGGCATTGCTGTCCTGAAGTTCAAAAGCTTCCAGTGGCACCGCGGGTTGAATCAGCTCGCCATTGACGGAAACGCCTGCACCTTCATTGCTTCGTACGTAGCCCAGCCATAGCCACGCCGCGATTAATGGTGCCGCGTAAATAGCCATCAACGCAATCAACTTGCGCCTGCCGACGGCGGCAGCCTTGTTTTGCTGAGAGGCACTCTGCTCTGGTTGATTCATTTTTTCTTCAAAAAATTCAGGTAAACAAACAAGACGATGACAGCCAGCATCATCGCAAACCATTGAAAGGCATAGCCGTAATGTTTCTCAGGGCCGTTGGCCACTGGTTGCCACACATAGGTGTAGCTCTGCGGCTCCTGTGGAGCCAGCACCAATACCGCAGGCAAGACGCCTATTTTATCCAGTTTGGCCGCGATAGTCTCATAATCAATGTATTGCAGCACTATTGGCCAACTTTTCTGTGTTTCGTCAGACGCGTCACCAAGCGTAAATCCCTTCGACGGCTGCACCAGTAAACCGGAAGCAAGTCGAGATGCCGGCTCTGCTATTCCAGCACTGATGTCCGGTAAAGAGCTCCGATCCTTCCCCTGCGGTATCCACCCGCGATTAACCAGAACAACTCGGGATTTATCATTGTCAGGATAAAAAGGCGTTAATACCTCATAGCCAACACGCTGTTGATGGATGCGATTGTCCTGAAGGAATTGCCGATCAAAATCGTAGCGGCCTTGCAGCTGTACCTTGCGGTAAAGCATTGACTGATCAAACTCTGCCAGTTCAGTAATAGCAGGTTGTACGGCAGCCGCATCTGCCGCGCCTTGCATCGTAATTTTTTCCTGAGCGCGAGACATTTGCCACCACCCAAGCCTTGCAAACAAACCAGCCACCACTACAGTCAACAGTAAATACAGCCATGGCAAACCTGTTCTGTCTTTTCGCGTATGTTCTGTTGCCATCGGTGTTACCATGCGCGAAAAACCACTGCGCGAGTCCTATATGTTATTGGTCAAGCTACTTATTGTCGTATTGCTGTTGGCTATCATTGTCAGCCTCTTTTCCGGTTTGTTTTTTCTGGTTAAAGACGATGGAAAAGAAAAAAGAACTGTAAAAGCGCTTACTTTCAGAATCGGATTTTCAGTACTCGCAATACTGGTGATTGTTATTGCCGGCCTGACCGGACTCATTCCAATCAAACAGAATCCTTTCTAACCACTACGGACAAATACGCACTAATCACAATCACCGATTACCAGCGCGATTAAAAAATTGTACAGCATGAAAAAAGGGCGCTTGAAGCGCCCTTTATTTTGCAGCTCAAATCCGCGTTTACCTAAAGAATATAAACAAAGATAAACAAGCCTAACCAGACTACATCAACAAAATGCCAGTACCAGGCTGCCGCTTCAAACGCAAAGTGATTGGTAGCCGAGAAGTGTTTTTTGGTCCCGCGCAGCATCACAAATAACAAGATGACCGCGCCCATCGTCACGTGGAATCCGTGAAACCCGGTCAGCATGTAGAAAGTTGAACCGTAGATGCCAGTACCCATTGTCAGATTCAGGTGACCATAGGCCTCTTTGTATTCCACCGCCTGCAAGATAACAAACAGAAACCCAAGTGTGACAGTCGCCAGCAGCCATCTGACCATTTTCTTGTGGTTGTTTTCCTTAATCGCATGGTGCGCGATCGTCACAGTAACACCACTGAGCAGCAGGATAGCGGTATTGATTAACGGCAGCCCGAACCAGCCCATAGCCAGATATTCACCGCCAAGTTCGGCAGGACCGTTACTCGGCCAGGTGAAATCAAACCCGGACCACAACACAGCGTTGGTGGCCGCAGCTCCGCCTTCCCCGAAACCGGATAACCAGGGCAATGAAAAGGAGCGTGCGTAAAACAACGCGCCAAAGAATGCGCCGAAGAACATTACCTCAGAGAAGATAAACCACATCATCGCCATACGGAAAGAGACATCAACCTGTGGGCTGTAGGTTCCGCTTTCTGATTCCCGAATAACATCACCAAACCATTGCACCATCATATAAACCAACAGTGCAGCACCAATGGCCATGACAATCCAGTTGCCGCCGTTCAGCAGTGACGCAAAGCCCATGAAGAACAGAAACAATGCGATTGATCCAACAATAGGCCATTTAGCCTCATGTGGAATGTAATAGTTATTGGCAGAACTCATAGTGGATATCCGTGAATATGCTTTTTGTTAACGGGTATTTTAGCTATCACCGGCTGGCTGCTTACCGGTGTCAAAATAAGTGTAAGAGAGGGTGACGGTATCGATGCTTCGAGGCAGATTCTCTTCAACAAAAAATACCAGTGGCATTTCTTTGCGCCCACCTGCTTCGAACTCCTGGTGAGTAAAACAAAAGCATTCAATCTTGTTGAAGTACTTTGCCGCGGAAGACGGCGCAACACTCGGCACAGCCTGCCCGACTGCCGGTTTACCAGACAGATTAACCACCTCGTAGGTGGCGTTGTAGGTTT
>CALLLY010000265.1 GCA_938008205.1 uncultured Granulosicoccaceae bacterium | reverse complement strand
CGCCCCTGTATGCCAAGCACCGGCACGCGGATGTAGTCGATCACATCACTGACATTCCATGTCTCGAATGCTTTCGACAACCATACTTCGTTCCAGCCGCGAAAAGCGCAATCAACGTCCTTATGATACCGCGCTAGTTTTTGCTTTAAATTGCCTTGCTCATATGCATCCCCGGCCTGCCTGATAGCGTTGATAGAGATATCTTCAGCAAAAAAATGTGGCGCAATAAGTACCAGACCACGCATGCAAAAATCCTGTACCGAGCCCGCATAGATAGCCGCAATAGTGGCACCGTCTGAATGGCCGACCAACACATAGCGTTTGCAACCAGAGGCACTAAGTACCTGTGGCAATACCGCTAATGCTTCAACGGTCATGTAGTCGGTTGGCCTGGGCCGCGAAGTTGAATCAGACTGACCGTAACCGGCCCGCGAGTAGGCGAGTACCGCACAACCTGTTTGCGCTGCAAGCTGTTGCGGAAATTCCCGCCACAGTGCTACACAACCAAGCCCTTCGTGCAGCAGCACTAATGTTACCTGCTGTGACGGATCGCCTCCCCAGACCTGCCATTCCAGTGAGGCATCACCTGCCTCAATGGGTTTTAGCGTATTAAAACCCGGTTCCAGCATGGTTATCAGGCAGGTGAGCGAAGCTTAAAACGTTGAATTTTACCTGTGGCGGTTTTAGGCAATTCACTAACAAACTCTATCCAGCGCGGATATTTCCACTTACCGATTTTGTCTTTTACATAGTCTTTAAGTGTTGTATCCAGGCCATCCGTTTCAGCACCCTGCTGCAGTACTATAAACGCCTTGGGTTTTTCCAATCCATCTTCATCTGCTGCTGCAACTACAGCGGCTTCGAGCACCGCACTATGCGCTACCAGCGCCTGCTCCACCTCGAACGGACTGACCCAGATACCTGAAACCTTGAACATGTCATTGGTGCGGCCACAATATATATAGCGACCTTCACTGGTGATTTCGTATTTATCACCCGTGCGAGTCCACTCCCCTTCAAATGTCTGGCGCGTTTTTTCGCGCTGATTCCAGTAGCCGTCTGCCGCAGAGTCACCTTTAACCAATAACTCACCAACGGCGCCCGGCTCGATCGGTTCGCCGTTTTCATCGACACATTTAACCGAGTATCCAGGCACTGCAACTCCGGATGTACCATACTGCACATCACCGGGGCTGTTGGATAAAAAAATATGCAGCATTTCAGTTGAACCGACACCATCCAGAATATCGACGCCAACCAGTTTCTGCCATCGCGTGCCAATGTCTTCCGGCAGTGCTTCACCGGCAGAGATGCACAGCCTTAAACGGTGTTCCGGTACGCCATGCTTTTCAAGATGTGCAAGCGTTGCCGCATACAAGGTAGGGACACCGCAAAAGATTGTGGGTTGTTCTGCAGCAATGATATCGCTCACGACTTCAGGCATAGGCCGGCCGTTAAACAACACCGTAGTGGCCCCGACCGACATCGGAAATGTCATAGCGTTGCCAAGCCCGTAGGCAAAGAATATTTTTGCAACCGAATAGACGATATCGTCTTCACGAATACCCAACACACCGGCGCCATAGGTATCTGCTGTGGCTTTTAGCGCACCATGCACATGACGCACACCCTTTGGCTGCCCGGTAGATCCCGAAGAGTACAACCAGAAGGCACATTCATCGTGACTGACCTGCACTGGCAGTTGGGGATTTGCACCTTGCATAAAGTGCTGGTAACTCACCAGGCCATCTGGGGTGTTGTCTCCGATGTAGACAATCGTGCGCAAATGCGGGCAGTTTTCTGCTGCAGGTTTTACTACGTCCCACAGCTCAGCCGAAACTATCAGACAGCTGGCACGGCTGTCATTCAATATGCTCTGATATACATCCGTTGACAGCAGCGTGTTGATAGCCACTGGAATTACACCAGCCTTTAACCCTCCCCAGAATATTTCAGGGTATTCAATCTGATCCAGTATCAGGCAGGCGACACGCTCCTCGCGGTGAATCTGTGCGCGCAAAAAAGCACCAGCCACCTGTGCTGATCTATCCGCCAGTTGCTGATAACTGAGCGTTCGTCTGCCACCCGCCGCCTCACGAAACGCTATATTGTCGCCACGCCCTTCGCTGCTGTGTCGATCGACAAACCACAATGCCGCGTTGTTGTTCATAACTTTATGCCCGCCAACTGATTTCCCACCAGAATCATAACCGGTGCGACAATCGGCGTCGATGAATTACAACACGGGAAATAAATACCAGTTTTGACATCCGGGTGATCATTTGTAACAGTCCCGGGCGCACTTCGTGTATAGACTCCCGGCGATCACACGACTTCCCACTGGCCTGGCCACCTGAGACCATCCGATATAATCCCCGATCGGAAACCTGCTTCAGGGCATTTCCGTTCATCGTTACCTTTAACACACGACACAACCCTTTGAACAACCCGACCGGACAAAGCCCCGCTGGCAGCAGCGTCGCTTTCTGCACACTTATCGCGCTGGCAGGCTTTGCCACGTTTTCTATCCACGATGCGTTTATAAAAACCTTACAGAACTACTCGTTGTTTCAGATTGGTTTTTTTGCAGTGCTGTTCAGCTTTGTTCCATTCACCCTGTTTATTGCACTGCAACGCGAGCAGATTCTGCTTCGTCCTAACCAGCCAGGTTTAGTCGCTGTGCGTTGCGTTTCGATATTTGGATCGATGGTATGTGCGTTCTATGCCTTCAAGAATCTTCAGTTAGCGCAGGCGTACGCGTTGATCTTCGCAGCTCCGTTATTGATTACCATTCTCGCCATACCGGTACTTAAAGAACGGGTAAAGTGGTATCGATGGATGGCCGTTGTTATTGGTTTCCTAGGCGTTGTTATTGTGCTTAACCCCGGCACACAGGAACTGACGCTCGGCCATGCAGCGGGGCTGGCTGCTGCACTGTTCAGTGCGACAACCGCGGTAATCACACGCAAGATCGGCAACCGCGAAAGCAGCCTCACACTGATTGTTTATCCGCTGCTGGTAAATCTGTCGATATGTGCGCTGGCCATGGTATGGGTTTACCAACCGATGTCTGGTAGAACACTGGCAACCATGTGCAGCATTGGACTACTGGCGGTATTGGGACAAGCGCTGCTTATCTATGCCTACAGAAACGCACCCGCCCAGTTTATAGCGCCCTTTCAATACAGCCAGATGCTATGGGCAGTGATTATCGGTGCACTGTTTTTCGACGAATCACCGGGGAGCAATGTCTGGTTAGGGTCACTTGTGATTGTATTGTCGGGTGTAATGATCGTTTGGCGCGAGCTGACTGCCTCAGCCACCAGACCGATTCTTAACACCAGAAACTTTCGAGCGGTTTCAGGCCCCGCTGCCTATAGTGCCGAGACAGACCAGAACAGCCATCATCCACAAACTAAAGCCGACGATAAATAGAAGCCCCGAAGTGAAGCTGCTGTAAAGTTTAGCGTGTATTGATTAGTAACCAGCAAACCCAACGCGTAAGTGAGGCCAACCGCTGACTTTCAACTCGCTCACACCTGAGTTTCCTGAAATCACCGTTGGTACAGGCTTTTACAACAACCACCGTTGGTTAACTATTTTCCTGCTGCACAAAGAACGATGCACCTTTAGTGATCTGCGGCAATTCCAGCTGATAATCTATTGAGCGTACGTGTCCGGTCGCCTCACCTTTAACCACCATCCCTTCAAATTTATTTGGCATCGGGTTTGGCGAATACGGGATCGCATCTTCAGCAGAGTATACTGATATAAACAGTGTTCGTGGCGCATCAGATAGATTCGGTGCCGACCCATGTAGCAACCGCGTATGCATCAGACACACCGAACCGGCCGGCCCTTTGCACTTAACTGCTTTACTCTGGCAATCATTTGCTACGCTATCGTTCACAGCGCCGGTGAACTTGCCATCATGCCAAAGGCTGTGAATCTCTCCGACGTGCGAGCCCGGTAAAACCTCTAACGGGCCATTTTCATCAGTCACTTCATCTACCATTAACAAAGCAGTGATCAGATCATCGTTGCTGTGGGGGGTGAACGGGAAATCCTGATGCCACTTTACCGCGGTTTTACCACCGGGCAGTTTAGAATTAATTTTGCTGTGGTGCGCTTTGACATTGGGGCCGATTAAATCTGCCACCATTTGCGTCATACGGCTATTGGTCATGGCCTGGTAATAAGCATCAGAGACTTCTACAGGTGCATTAACCCGTCTGAGCGCCGGCACCTCGGCGTTGTGACCAGCCTCTACATCAAAGCGCGGGCGACCATCAATAGCCTCACCATAGGCTTCGCTGTGTTCACGGCTTTCCTCAACCCACTGATTAAAGTCCTGCCGCAGGCTTTTTAGCGACTCGGCATCCACGGCATCCTCAACAACGAGGTAACCATGCTCATTAAAAAAATCAATTTGCTGCTGAGTTAGAGTTGCCATGTTAATTTCCTGGAAGTGGACTGAAACTTCAGAGTTCTGTTGCCTGGGACTCACGCCGCTCCTATCATAGGTCATGTCATCGAGCACGATCAACCAGCCTGGCGATCCTGGAAGCGCCTTTCACCCGATAATTCGCGACTGGTTCGCGAATAACTTTCCCGCACCCACGGCGGTGCAGGCAGCAGCCTGGCCGGTTATTGCCAACGGTGATCACGCACTGATTACGGCACCTACCGGCAGTGGTAAAACTCTGACCGCCTTTTTATGGTCACTGAGCTGCTTTGCCAGCGGACACTGGCAACCTGGTGCCACTCGTGTCATCTATATTTCTCCGCTTAAAGCACTGAACAATGACATTCAGCGTAACCTGCTGAATCCGCTTACCGACCTGCGTAACAGCGGTGATTTCCCGGCAATACGGGTTCAAACCCGTTCCGGAGATACCAGCCAGAATGACCGGCAGCGCATGTTGCGTAAGCCACCTGAAATTTTAATCACAACACCAGAAAGTTTTTCGCTGCTACTGACCACTATTCGTGGCAGACAGGCATTGAGCACAGTAGAAACGTTGATTATTGATGAAGTGCATTCAATGGTTGATAACCGTCGCGGGGTGGCACTCATGACATGTGCCGAACGCTTACTTGAAAACACCGGCACGCTACAACGTATTGCTTTGTCGGCAACGGTTAATCCACTACAGGCAGTTGCTCGTTATGTCGGAGGGTACGATGCCAGTGGTAAGCAGCGTGATGTCACCATAGTTAATCCTCCCACTGAAAAGAAAATATCGCTGCAGGTACGCTATACGCAGGAAGTGAAACACGCATCTGAGAATGGACTGTCTGTGTGGGACCCGCTGGCGGATACCTTTAGAGAGCTGGCGCTACAGAATCGCAGCACCCTTTTTTTTACCAACAGTCGCGCAATGGCCGAAAAGATCACGTTAAAAATTAATGATCAATCACCGGCACTACTGGCTTATGCACATCACGGTTCACTGGCCCGCGAGATTAGAACAGAAGTAGAAAAGCGACTCAAAAATCAGGAGCTGCGCGCCATAGTTGCCACCAGCTCACTGGAAATGGGTATTGATATCGGCAGCCTGGATCAGGTGGTGTTGATGCAATCACCCCCGGGCATCGCTGCAACGTTACAACGCATAGGACGCGCAGGTCATGCAGTAGGGGAAACCAGTCGAGGGTTGCTTTACCCGATACACTCAGCAGACTTTGTAGAGGCTGCAGCGCTGTCAGCGGCAACAATTAAACGCGACCTGGAACCGCTGAAACCTATGATCGGCGCACTGGATATTCTGTCGCAGATTATTGTATCGATGAGCGCTACAGAAACCTGGCAGGTCGATGATCTTTATGCGGTAATAACACGATCTGCCCCCTACCATTCTCTACCCAGAGAGCAGTTTGATCTGGTGCTGGATTTGTTAGCGGGTCGTTACGCGGGTGCCAGAGTCAGAGAGCTTAAAGCCAGAGTCGTCTATAACCGGATTGAAGGTACTATAGATGCGAACAAAAGTGCACTGTTCGCACTTTATAACTCCGGTGGCAGCATTCCTGATCGCGGTTATTATCAGATTCGCCACAGTGACTCCGGCGCCAAGATCGGTGAGCTGGACGAAGA
>CALLLY010000264.1 GCA_938008205.1 uncultured Granulosicoccaceae bacterium | reverse complement strand
CTCATCGGCAGCGATATTCACCGGAGACTGAATATTGGTGATTGCGGCAATGTTGTCGCCATTGCCGGAAAAGTTGCTGCCAAGTTTGTCAGAGAAATACAGATCGTGTTTTGATTCTGTTTGTGATCGGAACATCAACTCATTAGTGGCATAAGTGCCTGCCGCAACCACCAGTTTTGAGCAGCGTATTCGTACCGGTGCCGCCGCACGTTTACTTCTGGTGGGGTCGGTGTAGTTAGCAAACACTTCCCAACCGTTGGCTGTTTTATCGAACCTTAGTGCTGTGGCACCGGTAAAGATTTCCGCGCCGTTGAGTGCTGCTTTAGCCAGCAGGTTAGTGTCGAGTGATTTCTTGGCGTTGTGGTTGCAGCCCTGTGCACAGTCACCACAATCGATACAAACATCGGTGACTACCGGTGCGCCGGGCTCCGGCTTCAGTGCCACGGTGATCGGCACCGCGTTGTCTTTTGTTTTGTTAGTACCGGAAGTAATGCCCGCCAGCTTTTCAAGCGTTCGATACTTTGCAAGCGGTGACCTGCCGGATTGCACTACGGTGTTGCAGCCGCTGTCGTCAAGCACTCCGAGTTCACGCTGAGCTTGCTTATAGTATTTATCAAGCGCGGCGGCACCGCCAAGGGCAGAGGGCCAGCTATCAAGAGTCTTCTCATCAGGTGTTAACATGACACCTGCATTAATTAACGAACCACCGCCCAGGCCGTTAGCGACGACTGCCGATGCCACAGTACCCATACGCATCTCAAACAAACCTTGGGCGTTGCCGCCGGCGGTATCCGGCTGTGTGCTATTGAGTCTGAGTTCACCGGGTAAGTCGGAAAAGCCGGTCGGGAAACTGCCAGGCAGTCGTTCTTTGCCACGCTCGAGTATGCAAACAGTGGCCTGGCCATCGTTGTTTTCTTTACCCGGTATTCTGCAGGCACTGAAGTGACTCGCTGCCGCAGCTGCACCGTAGCCACTGCCAATGATCACGACGTCGAAGTGTATATCCTGCGGCTTGTTGGCAACACGAAGTGCCAGCGATTCAAAGCCACGCGACAGGAACGTGGTGGCTCGCCCGTTGATGACGCGCGCCCCGTTTGGACTGACAGGATCTTGTTGTGCCATTTAGTTTGCCCTGCACCCGTTCAGTAACCACCGATGGGTTTCATTCTGGTTGTAACACTGCGTGGTGTTAGGTAATCACATCAATAGTATCGGGCAACTCCGCGGGGTGTCGGTAGTATAAATAGTGTATTGATATTTGGCGTCATCGGCGCTACCGACTATTGTCTATCACCAGATCCGCATCCAGCTGTAGTTCTGTCACGGCGCGGGCGTTGGGAATATCGTTAGATTCAGCACGGATTAGCGCTTGTTCGGGAGAATGATCATGATCAATCCAGCGTTGCACAAGACGTTGTAACAGCGTTTCTTCCGGGACATCAAGGAAGATTCGATAGTCAAATAATTTGTGTAAGTCTGACCATGGTGTTTGATCCAGCAACAAGTAGTTTCCCTCTACCAGCACTATGTTGTGGTGCAGGGCGATGTGACTCGCGCCCGCTCTTGCCAGATCAAGTTCGCGATCAAATACCGGTACGGTAACTTCTGAGCCCGGTTCTCGAAGTCTGATCAGAGTGTTTTTAAATCCATCGTAATCAAACGTATGTGGTGCACCTTTTCTTTTGATTGAACGGTGTTGCTCAAGTATGGCGTTGTCGAGATGGAAACCATCCATTGGCAGTATTGCCGCGATTGGCTTGCCTGCCTGCTGATCGATGTGCTTTTGCAGGGCTTCGGTAAAGGTGGATTTCCCGGCCGCGGGTGGTCCGGCAATGGCAACCAGTATTCTTGCTGTGGCAGAGCGGGTTAGTAAGTCTGCTGCCAGCTTGTTGAGTTCCACTAGGCTTGCTCCTTGAACAACACATCAGGATCGAGAAAGTAACGACTGAACAATGGCAGACAGGCAGCACCAATGGCGCGTGCGTCACTACCGACACTGCCGGCAATAATTGTGGGTGGTGTAAGAAGTCCCTGCATGTTCAGTTTGCTGAGCTCATGATTGCAGGCGTCTACCATACGTGTTTTAACGGTTGCTGGTATAGCGCCATCGAGCACTGCGGCTGGAAAATCGATCACCGAACACGCTGACACCGTGGTTGCCGCAATATGCACGGCAGTATTTTCAATCCATTGATCTACGATGCAGGAGAAGGCCGACCAGTCGTCCGGGTTTTTCCATACAGGGGAGGGATCAATACCACGTTCTGCCAGCATCCATTCAAGCTTAATGACAGACGCGTGATCGATCAGTTGTGAGACTTCACCCTTGTGATTGCGTACCGGCATGGGTCCGAGTGCTCCGGCATTACCGGAACGGCCGGGGTACAGCGTTTGGTTTAACACCACGCCACCGCCTATAAAGGTACCGATAAAAATATACAGAAAGTCGTGTAAGCCAGACCCTTTGCCGTACACCAACTCTGCACCACATGCACTGGTAGCATCGTTTCTGGTAAATACGGGCAACCGATGTTCAGTAGTGAGTTCGGTGTTGAAATCAAAGTCGCGCCATTGATCCATGGTTTTTTGTGGTGCACCGATCTTATCTGCCCAGTGCCACAACTCATGCGGCATTGACACCCCGATACCTGCCAGGCGTTTGCGGTGTTTGGCCGCCAAACTGTCGGTCAGTGTGTCTATCCCTTCCAATGAAAACCGTTTTATAACTTTGGGCGACGGGTAGCTGAAGTGTTTTCTTAACACAGCGCGCTGCTGGCCGAGCAGATCAACCAGCATCAGGTCGGCGCTGCGCCGTCCTATTTTTAACCCGATAGAAAATGCGCCATCAGGGTTGATTGACATCGGAACTGAGGGTTGCCCGACTTTGCCTCTGACGGGTTCACCTTTGAGAAGCAGATCTTCGTCTTCCAGCAACCGCATGATCACCGTAACCGTTTGCGCTGACAAACCGCTCCTTAACGCGATCTCTGACTTCGGCAGGCTGCCGTGCCGCTGCACCAGTGACATCACCAGTCGCAGGTTGTGATCTCGCACGCGCGACTGGTTGCTGCCACCACCCGGGTCGACAACTTTCACTTCGGATTCCGCTGAAGAACTGCTACTCATGAATATAGGTTGACATAGATATCAGTAATAAATCAATTCAGGTTATTTATTGACACAGCTCAGGCTTTTGTGTGAATCTTTCGTGCAAGGAGGCAATGTGCTGCCCCTCCGTCAAGGCGGGCGTCACTGCGTTAATCCTTCCATTAAAGTGAGGAGAAACCACATGAAGAAATCTGTCATTCCATCCCTTGCGGGTATTGCCGGCCTGGGGCTCATGGCGGCAGCACCGGCATTTGCGGACGGTCATAGCGTAAGCGCATGTCTGATTACCAAAACCGATACCAACCCGTTTTTTGTGAAAATGAAGGAAGGGGCAACAGCCAAAGCGGAAGAGCTTGGCGTTTCACTGAAAGCCTATGCGGGAAAGGTTGATGGTGATTCCGAAACTCAGGTTGCTGCTATAGAAACCTGCATTGCCGATGGCGCCAAAGGTATTCTGTTAACCGCATCTGACACCAAAGGTATTGTCCCTGCGG